>JAJYZK010000181.1 GCA_021799945.1 Acidobacteriota bacterium | reverse complement strand
TTCCGGCCCACGGCGTCTTCCGCTTTGCCGCCCTTCGCCAGATAGAGGCTGAGCGGCTCGGCGGCGCAACGATAGCCGATGGTTCCTTCCGGCGTCCGGTAGGACTCACGCAAAAAGCCGAGATCGCAAATGCGCGGCCTCGCGGCGTAGACCTCCGGTTCGGAACAGGCGCCCTCCATCCGCGCAACTTTGAAAGGGAATCCTGTGGGCGACGCGACCGGGTCGGTAAACACCTGCGCCTTGCCGGCAATCGCTTTGGCCATCAGCGTCTGCTTGTAATCATCCCGCAATCCGGATTCTTCCGTGAATTCAAAAGCGGTTCCCACCTGCACGCCTGTGGCCCCGAGTGCGAGCGCCTGCCGCAGCTTTTCCGGATGCCCATATCCGCCGGCCAACCAGAATGGCGCGCCCAGATCGCGCAGCTTTCCGATGTCGATGGCGTCCCGTTCGCCGTAGACCGGCTCACCGGCTTCGGAAAGCTGCAGCTTCCCGCGCGGTGGAGCATTATGCCCGCCCGCCGCTCCCATCTCGACCACCAGCCCATCCACCTTTCCATTGGCCTTTTTGAGCATGGTCGCGGCCAGCGTGTTGGAGGAAACGATGGCCAGAAACCTGGGCCGCGTCAAGGGGCCGAGGTCGCACTCCATGAAGTCCCGCGGGTTGAATCGCGCGATCGTATCGTCACCCTCCCGCGCGCCGGTCACCTGTAAGGTGTATTCCACGGGCTGGTGCATGGCCAGGCGGTCCAGCAGACCGGGAATCCGCAGCGGGATGCCCGCGCCCATCAGGACATAGCCGACCCCGGCCAGCATGGCGCCATAAATGTTCGGCAGATGCGCCAGCTGGATCTTTTCCAGGTAATTGATGCCCACCGGATTCCGGTGGCCCTGGCGGGCTAGAAACACTTCGACGAAGTTGCTCACCATGCACAACTCCACCAACTCGACAGGGTTGTCTTTGGAGTGTGGGGGAGCCAGCCGGTAGGGCGTTCCTTTGCTCTTGCCGCCTGGAATGAAGAACTGGCGCCAGCATCGCTCGGCCATGGCCGGAAACGGAAAGGCCTCCAGTCCGCGCCGCATGTGGCCGCCGGGATCGCCGTCTTGCAGACGTCGGGCCAGAATCTGGTCCAGCGCCGTTCCCGACACCACGCCAAGCTTACCGAGCCGCGAGACGGCCTGGGCCAGCCGCCAATTCGATACACCCGCACCCATGCCGCCTTGAATAATTGCCGGATATGCGCTCATAACCATCTGATCTTGTCACTTTCTATCTCCGCCCGACGTGTTAGTTTTGCAATATTCATTCGGCCCGCAGCCGCGCGCTGGCGGCCGATGGAATCGTTCCTTTCGCCAGCCGGGAGTACGGTGTGACCTGCGTCACCGCCTTTGCAGGATTCAGATTGTTATCGTTTGGGGAGTGGGATCGATCTTGGGATTGATCTATGGAACGGCTGCGGCAGCCTAGGAGCTTATCGCTCTCAGCCAATGGCGGGGCTTTGGACCGTCCGCACATCTGTTCTTCAGGAAGCTTCTCGTGTGGCGAATCGGAAATTCGCTCCGGAACAACCGCAGATCCTTCGACTCCGTTTGGCCGAAAGGCCGGCCAAACTCCGCTCAGGATGACAGCGCCATTGTTCGGCGAATTTTTGACTCGGGGCGTTAGATAGAAGCTGCCTGGATTTGGCGACGAA
The DNA here is from genome assembly GCA_021799945.1 of Acidobacteriota bacterium. Classification (GTDB taxonomy): domain Bacteria; phylum Acidobacteriota; class Terriglobia; order Terriglobales; family Acidobacteriaceae; genus PALSA-350. Next base: position 4,907 of record JAJYZK010000181.1, on the reverse strand, counting down.
CCGCTTTGAAGCATGAGGCGTTCTGGATCCGCAATGAGAAAGATAGCGATCGTCGGCGGTGGGATTTCGGGGCTAGCGACAGCATTCTATTTGCAGGAATACGCGCTGCGTCCCCTCGATATCACGCTGATTGAACGCGCGCCCCGGCTGGGTGGAAAGATCGCTTCCGCTCAGGAGAGCGGCTTCGTCGTCGAGGGTGGACCGGATTCGTTCCTGACTAGGAAACCATCGGCGCTGGCGTTATGTCGCCACTTGGGACTGAACGACGATCTGATCGGATGCAACGACTCAAAGAAGACCACCTATGTCTGGAGCGGGGGACAACTGCACCCCCTGCCGGAAGGCATGATGTTGATGGCCCCTACGATGGCGCTTCCGTTCCTCCGGTCGCGGTTGATCTCCTGGACGGGTAAGGCGCGGATGGGCATGGAGGCGCTTCTCCCGCAACGCCGTGCGAACGACGATGAGAGCCTGGCCGGATTTGTGCGGAGGCGGCTTGGCCAGGAGGCGCTGGATAAGATCGCCGCGCCCTTGATGGCGGGCATCTTCGCCGCGGACCCGGAAAGACTCAGCATGCAGAGCGCGTTTCCGATATTTCTGGAGATGGAGCGGAAGCATGGCGGTCTGTTGCGGGCAATTCTGCGGCAGAAGCGTGCGCAGCAGCGCAGTCCTGTCGGCCCCGGGCCCGAAAACGCGTCCCGCTCCATGTTCATGACCTTGCGCGGGGGCCTGCAGCAGCTTGTGGACGCCATCGCCGCGCGTTTGCATCCTCAGACGGTCCTGCTGGACCGCCATGCGCTCGGCGTGGCCCGCGTGCATGAGCGATACCGGATACTTTTGAACGATGGCTCGGCGCTCTACGCCGACGAAATCGTATTCGCCACGCCTTCCTATGTGACCGCCGATTTGATCCGGGAGATCGACCCCGCGCTTGCGTTGAAATTGCGCGGGATCCGCCATGTCTCCACCGCAACCGTCTCGCTTGGATTTCACAGCCGCGACATCGCACGGCCGCTGGACGGCTCGGGCTTCGTCGTACCCCGGAACGAGAACCGGCAAATCACCGCCTGTTCCTGGTCTTCCACAAAATTCAATCATCGCGCGCCGGAAGGGTGCGCCCTCCTCCGTGTATTCGTCGGCGGGGCGCGCGCCGAAGCCCTGGCGGAACAGGATGGGGCGGCGCTGGTGGATCTGGCCCGGCGGGAATTGCGCGCCATCCTGGGGATTACCGCAACCCCGGTGCTGGCCAAGGCCTATCGCTGGCGCAAAGGAAACCCGCAGTATGACGTGGGGCACCAGGCGCGGATCGCCGAGATTGACGAGATCGTCGCGTGGCATCCCGGTTTGCATCTGGCCGGCGCCGCCTACCATGGCGCCGGCATACCGGATTGCATTGACGACGCTGTCAAGGTAGCCCGTTTCATCGCACAGAAAACCGGCGCAAGCAGGGAGATGGCAGTATGACAGAGATACCTCATCGTCGATTTGTATCCAGTAACGGAGGGGTGCAGTTGATTTCCTCCGATGCCGAAAACTCGGGCCGCTCCGCCGGCAATTCCGGTCCGCACAATTTCGCAAAGAATCCAATGCTGGTGTATTGGGAGATGACGCAAGCCTGCTCCCTGGCTTGCCGTCACTGCCGCGCCGAGGCAGTTGCGGCGCCGCACGCCGGCGAGCTGACGCATACGGAAGGCGAGACCTTACTCCGCCAGATTGCGGCCTTCGGCAAGCCTCTGCCGCATCTGGTTTTGACCGGCGGCGATCCCTTGAGACGCCCCGATTTGTACAGTCTGATCGACTACGCGCACGCGCTGGGATTGACCGTTTCGATTACCCCGAGCGCCACCCCGGATTTGACCTTCGAGGCTCTGGCGAAATTGAAAGACCACGGCATTGAGAGCCTCGGTCTCAGCCTCGACGGCTCCAGCGCAGCCCGGCATGAGGCCGTGCGCGGGGTGGACAACTGCTACAGTTGGACCATCCGCGCCGCGAAAGACGCGGGGAAACTGGAATTGCCCATCCAGGTGAATACGCTGGTCTCTCAGGAAACCGCCGACGACCTGCCCGCGATTTATGAACTCCTCACCTCTCTCAAAGTGATGCGCTGGAGCCTCTTTTTTCTGATCGCCGTAGGACGCGGCAGGATGCTGCAGCCCGTCTCCCCTGAGCGGGGCGAGGAATTGATGCATTGGATTTACGATCTCGCGCGCGTAGCGCCGTTCTCGATCAAGACTACGGAGGCCCCATCCTATCGCCGCGTTGCGTTGAACCGGATGCGCGCGGAGGGAATGCCTTCCGCCGAGATTCAGGCTACGCCGGTGTATCGTGGATTCGGAATCCGCGATGGACACGGCATCTTGTTCGTCTCCCACAAGGGGGATATCTATCCGGCGGGATTCCTGCCCCTGACCGTCGGCAACGCGCGCATCGACCATCTGGTGGACGTATACCGCGACGCGCCGATGTTTCGCGCCTTGCGCGCTCCCAGCCAATTCAAAGGGAAGTGTGGACAATGCGAGTACCGCGCGCTGTGCGGCGGTTCCCGCGCGCGCGCGTTCGCGCATACCGGCGATGCGTTGGCGAGCGACCCCTTCTGCCCGTATGAACCGGTGGGCCGCGCTGTTTCTCCGCTAGCAATGAGGTAAGACGTTGCGCGTTCCCGATGCGGAAATCGATAGGGAGGGCCATAGCGTCCGGCCCTGATTCCGTCGTCGTCGCGAGATTGTCCGGGCGCGGCTCGATTCCGGGGGTCCGAACGAACGAGACACAGCGGAGGATCCTTTGCGCCGCTGCGGGACCGGCGGCCGCGCGGCCCACCGGTCCCGCCTCTACTCAAATTTCCAGGTTGCGCATGTAATCCGCGTCGATTTTGAGCGATTCCATGGGCGCCACGTCGAAGGCCTCCTGCTCCACAAAGTAATGCCGGACGCCGATTTTCACCGCTTCCCTGAGAATGGGACGGTAGTCGATGCTGCCCCGGCCCAGCTCGGTGATCTGCGGAATTTTCTCGCTCGCCGTGTCCGCGGGTCTGTTGGCCGGCAGCTTGAAATCCTTCACGTGAATCAAGAGGAATCGGTGCGGATAGCGGCGCATATACTCCACCGGGTTGGCCCCCCCCACGATCACCCAGCCGCAGTCCATCTCCATCGTCACCTTGGCGGGATCGGTCAGGCGGAGCAGCTCGTTGTAAGGAATTGCTCCATCCAACTTCTGGAATTCCATTCGATGGTTGTGATAGCCGAAGCGCATGCCAGCTGCGTTCACCGCTGCCCCGATCTTGTTGAACTGCTCCGCATTCCAGCGCCAGTCCTCCAACGTGATCGGTCCGTGACTGGAGGGATCTTTTCTGCCCGGTCCGGGGCAGATGATGTATTGGAGGCCCAGGGCTTTCGCCAGATCGATCGTCGCGCCCGGATCGGGATAGAGCTGATTGAACCCGAAGTGAGCGCTGATCAGGTGCAATCCCGCGCTTTTCATCATTGCGTTTACCTGATCGGCGGAGTGGCCGAAGAAGCCGGCGGCCTCCACATCGCGATATCCGAGATCGGCTATCTGGTGAAGAGTTCCAGAATAGTCCGCCGGCAACTGCTCGCGAACCGAGTAGAGCTCCAGTCCCAGCGGCAGCTTCAGGTGTTCCGCGTGAGCCCCGCGCGCCCGTCCGGCCACGGCGAGTCCGCCAAGAACGCCGGAGGCATTCTTGAGAAATCTGCGCCGCGAAGTCTGTCTTCCGTTCCTCATGTGCTATTCACCCTTTCTTTCTCGTGATCCGACCGCTTTGGCCGGGCGCCTTCGATTGGGGAAGACCGCGGCCGCGATTGGCCGGCGGTGGAATGGGACCAATCCCCTGGCCGGCGTCGCCGCGATTCGCGCAAGCCGCGATCCGATGGCGGTAGGCAGACCCCCGTCCAACACGCGCATTCGCCCGCCCCGAATCATACACCAGCGCAGCGGAGGGCGCGTCAGCCGGTCTTGGCCAGAGCCTGAGTCGCGTTGTGTTCGGCTTTGAGGGTGGCGTCGCGGAAGGGCCTCTCCTGCAGCAGGAGCTGCGTCGCCTGCAAATGAGGGTTTGCGTGAAACCAGCGCTGCACAATGTTGTCGTTGAGCAGATTCAGAATGGCCAGCAGAGACATACCCTGGTGGTGCGCCATCCACTCGCGAACGAGCTGCGGTTTTTTTGCGGGCGGCTGATAATCGGCCGCCTCATAAAATCCGTAAGCGCCGATCCAGCCCAGTTTGGCCATGTGCTTCAGATTCCGCAGGGACTCCCGGCAATCGACGCCCAGCGCAAGGCAGGTGGAATAGGGAGAGACGACGGGTCCGGCCACCGCATCCCATTTGAGGGAGATGGCGGGGATGCCGAAGGCCTGGTAATGGTAGTGGCCTGACTGGTCAGTGCGCGCGCAGCCGCACTCGGAGATGCCCCAGGGAATGCGGCGCTCGCGGCCGAAGGCGCGCTGCACCGCGACGACGCCTTTGAGCGTGCGGGCCATCAACGTATCGGGATAGGTGCGCATCCAGAGCGCGGGCATCAGATACTCGAACATGGTTCCCGTCCAGGAGATGAGAACCGCTCTTCCCGCGGCGACGGTATGCGTGCGGCCCAGCTTGAACCAGCTCTCCTGCGTCGCCTCCCCCTTGGCGACGGCGATGAAGGCGGCCATGCGCGCCTCGCTGGCCAGCAGATCGTAGCATGCCTGGTGCAGGTGCATTCGGTCGAATTCATACCCGATCGAAAGCACCTGCCTGGAGCGGTTCACCAGGAAGCCGAAGTCCATCTCCGTTGCATCGCGCATGGCCTCGGCGGCCAAGTCCTGGAGCGCAAGCTTGAGCGACTCCAGCCGCCGGCGGGCCGGCTGCAGCAGCAGGCGCAACTGCTCGACCATCACTACGGAAGGGGAGTCGCCGCT
>JAJYZK010000180.1:4584-6612 GCA_021799945.1 Acidobacteriota bacterium | reverse complement strand
CGCGGCGACCTCTCGGCTCTAGCGTCCTGGCGCCGAAGTTCGACACGGAATCCTTGTCGTCCAAAAGGCGCCGGAGCGCCGGACGCGGCGCAATTCGGCTGCGTCGCTGTCAATCGAGCCGCACAGGAAATTGGATCTTGTGCGAACCACCCATCTGTTTTTAACCAACCCCTCGATTCGCGGACACCAGAGTGACATGGGGTAAGCGAACTTCTGACTCAGGATCCTAAAAACTGGCTGCGGGCGGGATGCCCGGCGGCGTCTATTGTAAGCTTGGCCCGTGCCCCCGCTTCTCGAGGTAGAACATCTGACGATCGAATTTCGGGCTCAACCGGCGGTCCGGGATCTCAGTTTCACCATCGAAAAGGGGGAAGTGCTGGGCCTGGTGGGCGAATCTGGCTCGGGAAAGTCGCTGACGGCTCTAGCCATCCTGCGGCTGCTGGACGGGGCAGCCCGGGTGAACGGGACGATCCGCTTCGATGGCCGCGACCTTCTCGCGCTGCGTTCCGAGCAGATGCGGCTGCATCGAGGGCGGGAGATCGCCATGATCTTCCAGGAGCCGATGACCGCCCTGAATCCGGTGATGCGGATAGGCCGGCAGATTGCCGAGGCCATTGAAGCCCACCAACCCGATTGGAGCAGGCAAAGAGTGAAGGAAGCGGTGCTGGAGGCCATGGAGGCGGTGGCCATCGGCGGCGCAGAGAGCAGGCTGAACGATTATCCGCACCAGTTCTCCGGCGGTCAGCGGCAACGGATCCTGATCGCCATGGCCCTGGTGAACCGGCCCCGGTTGCTCATTGCGGACGAGCCCACGACCGCCCTCGATGTCACCGTGCAGGACCAGATTCTGCGGCTGCTCCAGGATCTGCAGCAGCGTTTCGCCCTGGGGATGCTCTTCATTTCGCATGATCTGGCCGTGGTGGCGCAGATGGCCGACCGGGTTGCCGTCATCCGCCGCGGCCTGCTGCTGGAGTCGGGATCGCGCGACCAGATATTTCTGGAGCCCCGGCACCCCTATACCCGCAGCCTTCTCGCCGCCGCGCCGACGCTCGCCACCGACCGCAATCTGCCGCTGGCCACCGTGCCGCCCTCCGGCGGCGGGACCAAGGACGCAAGCGCCGCGGAAGCCCCCGGAGAATTGCGAGAGGAGGCGCCCGGCCACTGGGTGCGCGAGGCCGCGGAAGCCTGATAGGCTGGTGGCTTGCGGCTGCGAATCGACGCCCCTCCCCGGCGATCCGCAAGCGGCGGAGCATAGGGCGATGCGCTGCCTGGTTCTCTCCGATATCCACGCCAATATCGATGCCCTGGAGGCGGTTCTCGACGCTGCGCCTGCGCACGAAACGGTTTGGAATCTCGGCGATGTGGTGGGCTACGGCGCGGCGCCGAACGAAGTAATCGAGCGAGTCCGGGTTCTCGGGACGACCTTCGTGCGGGGAAATCACGACCGCGCCTGCGGCGAACGGTCTTCCCCCCATCTGTTCAACCCCCTCGCCGCCCGCTCGGTTTTGTGGACGCGCCGCCGGTTAACGCCGGCGCATGTCGGCTGGCTGCAGGCGATGGCCCCCGGCCCGGTGGTCCCCGATGGACCGCAGGCAAGCTGCATGCACGGCTCCGATCGCGACGAAGACGAGTATCTTTCCTGCCTGTCCGATGCGCGCGAGCCGCTGCGGCGCGCCAGGACGCAAATCAACTTTTTCGGGCATACCCATGTGCAGGGCGGCTTCGCGCTGGAGGGCGGCGGCTGGAGAAATCTGGCGCCGCCCTATTCCAAAGGCGAAGGCGTGGAGACCTGCAAAGTGCGCCTCCGGCCGGATGGCCGCTACCTGATCAACCCCGGATCGGTGGGGCAGCCGCGCGACCACGATCCCCGAGCCGCCTTCGCGATTTTCGACGGCGAGGAAATGACGGTGATCTTCCATCGCGTGCCCTACGATCTCCGGCGGGCGCAGCTCCGCATCCTTCACGAGGGACTCCCGGGACAACTGGCGGCGCGCTTGAACGCCGGCCGGTAAGCGCGCCGGGCCGGGC
>JAJYZK010000180.1:0-4574 GCA_021799945.1 Acidobacteriota bacterium | reverse complement strand
GTTGCGCCTTGCCGGGGCTTCGGCGCGTTTTCAAGCAAACTCACAGGCGGGCGAGCGCCATGGGGGTGGTGAGTTTGCGCTCCAGGTGCCGCTCCAGGCTTTGAATGGCGAATCGGCGCAGATCGGCGGCCCGGTGGCGCGGCCACGCTTCGCCGGCCAGCGCGGACGGGGGTGAACGGAAGATGCGGACAGCCAGCCGCTGCGAATCGAGGGCAAGCGCGGAGCCGCGCATCTCCGATTCCGGGCGATGGTGGCCGCCGCAGACCAAGCCGTCGGCGTGAGCGTGAAAGAAGGCGGGCTCTCCCGTTAACGACACGCCGCAGATCAGGCAATGGCCCAGATCGGGAAGCCATCCCATCAGGCGCGTGGTCCACAGCGCGAAGTAGGTCACCGGCATCCAGATGCTGCCCGCTCGCGTCTGTTCCAGCACGGAGAGCAGCAGGCGGAAGACCGCGTCGTGCGGATCGTGATCCGGAAGCGTCTCTTCGAGCACCTCGGCAAAAAAGGCCAGGGCGGCCGCTCTGGGGTAATCGACCGGCTCGCAGAGCGGAGACCGCAAGATTTCGAAGGAGTCCAGGCGCGCCAGCTCGCGATTCGCCTTGAGGGCGTAATGCGCCCGAACATGGGTCATCGGCTCCAGCGCCCCGCCAAAGCGCCGACGGGATTTTGCCGCAGCCTTGGCGACGCCTTTGACCTTACCCCCATCGCGGGTGAAGAGCGAGACAATGAGATCGGCCTCGTGCAGAGGCCAGGAGCGCAAAACCACGGCTTCGGACTGACGGACAATCATGGCGGAAGCGCAGGCGGAGGGCCGCTCGCCTGCAAGCATACTCGCCAAACCGCTCCGCGTCCGGCCGCAAATCCGGTTACCAGACGCGGCAGGTCTCCGCCGGATACATCGGCTGACCCTTCCGGCAGGCGAAGGCCTGGCCGAATTCCGGCATGTTCCTCACCACGCCGTTGGCCCGAATGCGGTCGGGCGAATGAGGATCCACCTGCACCAGCATGCGGACAAACTGCGGGCGTTCGGTGGAGCACCAATTCTGCCCGAATCCTATGAAGAAGCGCTGCAACGCCGTCAGTCCGTCCTGTTTTCGCTTCAGGTCGACCTTGCCCGCCTTGGCCTGCGCCATCAGCGCCATGAAGGCCAGACGCATGCCCCCGTTATCCGCGGTGTTCTCGCCAAGAGTGAGCTTGCCGTTTACATGCAGCTCGTCGACCGCGGTAAAGCCGTCATACTCCTTCACCAGGCAACTGGTCCGCTGCTGGAAACGATGGGCGTCGGCGTCGGTCCACCAGTCCACCAGGTTTCCATGCCCGTCGAACTGGCTACCCTCGTCGTCGAAGCCGTGGGTCAGCTCATGGCCGATGATCGCGCCGATGTGGCCATCGTTCACTTCGGCCGCTTCCGTCTTGTCGTAAAAAGCGGGCTGCAGGATGCCCGCGGGGAAATTGATATCGTTCATGCTCGGGTCATAGTACGCATTCACCGTCGGCGGACTCATCTCCCACTCGGAGCGGTTCACCGGCTTGCCGATCTTATTCAATTCGTAGGCCACTTCAAACTCCCGCGAGCGCAGGCTGTCGCCCAGGGCGTCTCCGGGTTTGATGTCGAGCTTGGAGTAGTCCCGCCATTTGTCGGGATAGCCGATCTTGTTCGCCACCAGGTGGAGCTTTTCTTCCGCCTTGGTCTTGGTCTCCGGGCTCATCCAGTCCAACTGCTCCAGGTCAAGCTGCATCGCGGCTTCAATCCGCTTCACCAGCTCCAGGGTCTGCGCCTTGCTGTCTCCGGCGAAGTATTTCTGCACATAAAACTTGCCCAGGTCTTCTCCCAGAGAGGCGTCGGTGGCCTCCACGCAGCGTTTCCAGCGGGGCTGCTGCTGCGGAGTGCCCTGGAGCTGGCGGCCGTAGAAGTTGAAATGCTCCTCGTCGAAGGCCGCGGGAAGCCGCATGACCTCCGATTCCACCAGGCGAAGCCGGAGATAGGTCTTGACGGTCTCCAAACTTGTCTGCTGCAGCGCCTGATTGAGTCCCTTGAAGAAATCGGGGACCGCGACGTTCAATCCCTTTACCGGCGGCACGCCCGCTCCGCGCAATACCTCCGCAATATCGAACTGGGGCATCTGGGAGGAGAGGTCCGCCTCGGACTGGAAGTGATAAATCCTTTTGGGGTCTCTGCGGTCTACGGCGCCCATCGATGCTTTGGCCAGCGAAGTCTCAAAGTCCATGACCGCTTGCGCGTCGCCGGCCGCCTTGTCCTGCGGCTCGCCCATCAGCTTGAGCATCTTCGTCAGGTGCTGCACGTATTGCCGCCGCGTCTGCACGCTCTTCGCGCCGGGGCGCAGGTAATAGTCCTTCTCCGGCAATCCCAGACCGCCCTGATCCACATAGGCGATTTCCAGCGTCGCGTTTTTGAAGTCCTGCTGCGAACCCAGATTCAGCAGGGCGTTGACCTCCATCTTCTGCAATCTGGCGACCTCAGCCGCCAGCTCGCTCCGGGTCTTCACCGCGTCGATCCGGCTCAATTCCGGTTGCAGCGCGGCCAAACCCTTTCTGTTGATCGCGGCGGTATCCATGCAACTGCCGTAATAATCGTGAATCTTCTGCTCATCGCTTCCCGGCGGGGCTTTGGCGGAGGCGCTCTCCAGGATTCCGTGCAGGAGCTGCAGGTTATATTCCTCGAGGTTGGCGAATTCGTCGAAGACCGGCATATCGCTCGGAATCGGGTGCAATTTCGAAAAATTGCCGCAGGCGTACTGATAGAAGTCGACGCACGGGTCGGCCGTGGGATCCATGGCGCTGCGGTCCAGGTCGGGAATCGGGGAATAGGCCCGCGCCGGCTTTGGAGCGGAGGCCGGCGCGGCGCCGGCTCCGCCGCTCTGCGCCATGGCCGCACCAGGGATGGTCAAGGCCAAGGCCAGAAGCGCGGCGAACGGCAGGCGAGATCTCTTCATCGCTATCCTCCCCGGCCCTCCGGATGACTTCTCCGCGATCCGGCGAAGGGACAGAATACACCCGGTTTTCCGCCGGAAGGCGGCGCTTCGATCCCGGCTGGGGGAAAATGGATTCGCGGGTCTGTCCGTTCCGCCGCGCCAGCCTGATGGGAGGCGCATGGGCCCGGAATTGGAGAGGTGAACCGAGCGGCGGGATTTCTGGCAAACTGGTAACGGGGCGATAGGCGTCTCGGAAAATGCGCGTGTTGCGAAAGTGCCGGCGGATTGGTCCTGTACCCGCGCTATTTGCCGCGGCGCTCCTGGCGGCGGCGGCGGTCCGGGCCGGCGGTCTCAGCGCTTTGCGAACGCAGAATCCGCCGCCGGCTCAGCCCGCGATGTCGATTCCCGTCGGGCCCCTGGGATTCAGGCCGGCTGGCCCAATCTACCTCCTCACCAGCCTGACCCTGTCGTCCCTGAACTTTATCGACGACGAGCATTTGTTGTTCACCTTCCATCACCCGCAATTGCTGCGGCGCCTGCCCGGCGATCCGCAAGGGGAGGAAGATCAGGTCATCGAGGCGTTAACCCTTGGATTGCCGAGCGGCAAGGTGCTGGCGCGCGCGCTGTGGCGGATGCACGACCGCTACCAATACCTGTGGCCGCTGGGCCAGGGTAAATTTCTCATCCGGCAGCGAAACACCTTTTCCATTACCGACAGTTCGCTGCAGCTTCAGCGGTTTCTCGTCTCGCCGTCCCAGATTGTGGCCACCGAGCTTTCGCCCGACGGCCGCTCCCTGGTGATCGAGAGCGAGGTGGTCACCCATACCGGCAAGCCCCGGCCCTCCCTGCAGGATGAAAGCGGCCAAACCTCGGAGTCCCGGGCCACGCAGCTCATCTTGTTTGACATAAAGTCCAAGGCGGTGATCGCCTCGCAGCCGATCCCGGAGCCCATCGAACTGCCGGTGACAGGGAACGGATACCTCGGAGCGGAGGCGGAGGGAGACCATCAATTCAAGATCACCTACCATCCGTTTCATGGAGATCCGGTCGTGCTGGGGATGGTGAACTCCACCTGCGATCCGGGAGAAAAGTTTTTGAATGATCGGGTATTCGTGATTGAAAGCTGCGGGCCGGACAGTCCGGATATTCTGCTTGACGCCTGGGCGGTGGACGGAAGCAAGCTGTGGCGAGGGCGACGCGACAGTCACGCCGTATGGCCCCGATTCGCCTTTTCGGAAAATGGATCGCGCTACGCCGTGGGACTGCTGCGCATTTCGCGAAGCCTGGATGAAAACACTTCACTCAGCGAAGACGATGTGAAGGAGCAGATTGTCCAGGTGATCGACAGCGGTACCGGCTCTGTGTTGCTCACCACGACCGCATCGCCCATCCAGTCGGCCGGGCAGAACTTCGCCCTTTCTCCCGATGGAAAGCGGCTGGCGGTGCTCAGCGACGGCGAGATTAAAATCTTCGATTTGCCGGCCGGGACCGGCGGTTCCGGGCCGCCCCGGCCGCGATGACGGCCTGCCCAGGCCAGGCATGCAGTTGCGTGGCTTGCGGATGCGGCTTGCGGGTTTCGAGTGGGCGTTCAGGCTTTCCCGGTAGAAATCGCTTTGACCCGCGCGCTGAGCCGGCTTTTAA
>JAJYZK010000179.1 GCA_021799945.1 Acidobacteriota bacterium | reverse complement strand
GGTGAAGGAGGGAACCGTGGGGCTGAGATTGCCATTCCGGTTCTGGAAGGCGATCGAGGCATAGCGCAGCCCCTGCACGCCGGTATCGTTCAGATTCGCCGAATCCGGGGCGATGCTGCCGGGTGGGCCCGTGGTGTTGACGGTCGGCGGCGGGCTCCCCACCGCCGTGTCGGCGATGGTCGCGGTGGCATTGGGCTGGAAGGCGCCCACCAGCGCGTAGGCCGAGTCGGGGGGCGCCGGCGAGCCCGTCGGCACGTCGGTCTCGTACACCTTCACCCCCGTAATCTGGTATTGCGTGGTCGGGATGGGAACCTGGACCGCGTCGTTCAGCACGGTGTCGATCAGCGTTCCGGCCGCGGAGGGCAGCGTCTCGCCCGCCGCATTGGTCGCCGTCAGAGTTACATATACGTCTCTCCCCGCGGGAAAGCCGCCCGCGCCCGGCGCGCGCTCGACGGCTGGAGCCGGCGGCGGCTGTAGCCCTCCGGGAGTCACCCGCGCCGTGTTGGCGGTCGGCGGCGCCGCACCCGCCGCCGTATCCGTCACGGTTACCGCTGCGCCGAGCGCGAATGAGCCGGCCAGCGCGAAGGATCCCGCGGCCGGGGCCGGCGAGCCCGTCGGCACATCCGCCTCATACACGTTGATGCCGGTGGGAGCGTAGGCCGGCGCCAGTCCCTGGATCCATCCCGGCAGACTGCCGGCCGTCGGCGCGGCGAACTCCACCGCGTCGTTGGCCACCGTGTTCACCAGAACCGACGGTCCGGAAGGCGTCGACTCGCCCTGCGGGCTCACGTAGGTGACCAGGATATAGATGTCGCGGCCTGCGGCGAACGTCCCAGCCCCGGAAGCCCGGCTCAACCCCGGCGAGCCCGGCGCGGGCAGGGCATTCGCCAGCACCGGCGTCATTTCCTTCCACACCGCGCCGCCGTCGTTCACCGTCGCGCCTTCGCTCAGCGGCCACGCCGGCTCGTTGGCCGCCGTGGTTCCCGCCTGCACGCACTGGTACAAATGGCCATTGCCCCCCGGCGCGGTGGGCTGCACGTACTCATTGGCCAGGTATGCGGTGGAGGCCAGCCAGCTCCCTCCCACCGGCTTCTGGCCGTACGGATCGAGCTGCTGGGTCTTCAGTCCATAGACGTTCAACGGGGCCATGGAGTCGGTCAGGTCGGAATAGGCCACCAGCGCCCGGTTGTAGCACTGGGTAAAGAGGGCGTGCGCATCCGCCGGCTGCGACACCAGCGGACCCTGCACCCGCTGCAGCCGCCCCGAACCCACCGGAGTCTCCCGCAGCAGATACCCCTGCGCATCGAAGGCCATGGGAACCTGAAAGAGCGTCTCGCCCGGATTCTCCGGCGTGTAGATCATGCCCGCCAGCCCGGTGATGGGGGCCTGGTTTGGCCCCAGCATCGCCGTCTGCACTCCATAGCGCGTGGCCACCGTCGTCACCTGGAAACGGCAGTTCCGGCATACGGCGGCCACTCCCGGCGGAACCACGGTGGGGTCGTCGTTATCCACCAATCCGCCGAACCGGTTGAACTCCGTCGGCTGAAAGCCGTTAAAATTCAAGAGCCCATCCTTCTCTCACCGCGCCCGGACCAAGCCCAGGGCCGCGCAAGCGATTAGTTCTCGGACTGAACTTCAAGCAACACCTGGCCATATCCGCCGAGCGCCGCATTGGCCGGAAAATCCGCCGAATAGGACGCCCCGGCCGCCAGTTCCACCCCGCCCGAAGCCCAAAAACGAATTCCATAGCTGCCCGGCGTCCCGTTGCCTCCAATCTGAAGCTCCGGTTGATAGCCGTTCAGCGTATGGCCCACGATCTTGGCGGGAATGAAGGGATTGGTCTGCTGAGGGGTCTGCGGATCCTCCAGCCCGTTCGGATTGACGGCCGCCGCCAGGTCGATCACCTCCGCGTTGTCCTGCGCGTACGCGCCGGTGAAGGAAACGCCGAAGACGCGGATAAATGGGCTCCGGCCGGAAGCGCGCGCGTATCCCAGAAATTGCACTGTGTTTGCCACGGTTGTTCTCCTTGGTTAGTTGATGGGGTACGACCCGCCGAGCCAGCTCCCGCGCTGGGTCTGCCGGGCGATCCGCCTTACCTGGCCCTGTTCCATGCGCACCAGTTGGCTCATGATCTCGTCCATGCCTTCCATAGCCCTTTGCCCGTATTCGAAGGCCCATTGCTCATTGCCGCGCACGGTGGCGATTAGGGCCGCCGTCCCGTAAGCGACGACATAACCCATCCGCGGATGCGAAATCAGCACGCTGTCGTCGCTCCGCAGCGGCGGAGGTCCGAACTCGCCGCGGACTCTCAGATCGAGCGCAATGGAGCTGGGCGTAAGCCAGATAACATTGCTTCGGAACTCCCATCCCACCAGCCCTTCTTGCGGCTGCAGGTCGGGCAGCACTCCGTAATTCGTCGATAACTGGTAGTAAGCAGGATCCGCGCCCGCCGCCTTCCAGTCGATGCGCAGCGGCTGCGCGGTCAGCCGCGCCAGCGGGCCCGACCCGAGCTGGTAGGCGCTCAGGTTCGGCGTTCCCGGCGGGATGGCCGGGGCTTCCACCACATCGATGTCCCACGAGCTCTGGGTGGAGGCAAGCTGGGAGTTGGCGTCGTCGTAGACCTCCTGGATCAGCGGGTCCACAAACTCCGGCGTCAGATAGCTGGCCTGCGGGTCATCCAGCAGGTTCAGCACGCGCGCCCGCACCTGCCCCAGCGTCCAGCTCATCCGTTTTGCCTCTCCGTGCGAGGCAGGCCCTTCGCCTTATCCCGCTCGGCTTTGATGCGGTTCACCGTCTTCCATTCCTCCGCCGTCAGCCGGTCCATCTCCACCGCCCCGTAAGCGATCCGCGCGTGCCGGTAGGCCGCCACCACGTCGAAGATATGGTGGCAGTTCAGGCACAGGATGGCCCCGGACTTGGGAGTCGCCATGCAGCTCGGGCAAGGCTCCGGCTGTTTTTCCAGCAGGGGATTGGCCTGCATCACCCACCGCGGCAGCTCCGGAATCAGTCCTTCGGCCAGCGCCAGGCGAGCCATCTCCCGATGGGTGTCGTTCACGTTCATCCGCTGGGAATCGTTCTCGTACCAGGAGTTGGCCGATTGCAGCCGCCGCAGAATCGTCGCATTCCGCTTCTGCCTCACCGCCTCCAGCGTCTGCTGGAAGTCCCGCTCATGCACGTCCACGTAGAACTCGCCCAGTTCGTTGTAGGCGACCTCCGGGATGCGGATCGCGTCGCCTTTCCGAAAGCTCGCCGGATCCCGATCGCCCACGTAGCAGAGCACGCCGCCGAAGCCCCCGTCCTGTTGCACATACTCCCGGATGTATTCGGCCGCCAGCACCAGCGGAATGGCCGGAACCGGCTCCATCTGCATCATGTTCTGCGCATCGCAGCCCAGATCCTTGTGGCCCCAGCGCGTCTCCCGGATCACATGCGCCGCATAGGGCCTGCCCGCCGGGCAGGCCGGAACCTCATCCGGGAAAAAGACGCCGCCATTGATCTTTAAAGGGAAGGGATTCAGGTTCAGAATGGTGACCGGCTTGTCGGCGTCGGTCTGCTTCAGCAGCCGCAGAATCTCTGCGTAGCGTTTCGCCGTCCAGCGCTGACCCGGGTCCCGGTATCTCCCGGGATCCCTGCCCAGCAGCACCTCTGCATTGGCCCGCTGCATCTCGGGCGTAATCACCAGCGTGCTTCCCATATCTATCTCCGTTTCCGCATTGGTTATTCTGGCCCCGATTTTGCCCGGGGAGCTTGAGATCGTCCGTCGCAGTCGATGGCTCGGCGGCCTCGCGCGCCGGCAACCCGGCCAGGCTCGCGCGAAGGATCTACCCCTGTCGTCCTGAGCGCAGCGAAGGATCTGCGTTTGCCTTTCCTGAGTTACACGCCGAACTTCGGCTCGTCCGCCTAAAACAGGCTCTTAAAGAATCCCGATATGTTCGTTAGCGTTGCCTGTGCGCGCCGCCAGATCCTGCCGCCAGCGGGAGGCGGCCAGGCTGCCGCTGCGCATGGGCGAAAGCTCATCCCGCATGTGCGCGTCGTACTCCGCCTTGCGCTTTCGTTCCGCCAGCTCCTCCTCGTACTGGTAGCGCAGCAGATACTCCCGCGCGCGGGACTCCGGCGTGCCCCGCCGCCCGTCCATCTGCGCCGCGTAGCTGGAGATCAGCCGCTGTAGCAGATCGCACGAGGGAATCCTCGGCCAGGGACCGTACATCATCTCGTAGTCGCCGCGCTCCGGGTAGGGTCCCAGCATCGGCGTGATCCCGTCCACGGCTTTGTACGATCGCCACTCCTCCTGCGTTCCGTAGGCCGAGGCGGGAAACCAGCGCTCCAGAATCCATCCCTCCGCATGCGGATACTTTCGGATTTCGCGCATCTCGGTGACCACCCGGACCGGCTTGTTGTCGTAGCGGGAGAAGTTGCAGCCCGGCGCGTGGGGATTCGGCTGGAAGTTCAGGCCGCCCTTTTCCGCCGTCGTCAATCCCGGAGCCCAGTCGCGGTACACGCCGGCCTCTTTCACCAGCCGGTCGCTGGCCGCCAGCAGCCGCCATCGCGGCCCGCCATACGGATTTCTGCCGCCGAACCGCGTCACAAATCTCTCGCACGCCTTCGGCACAATATGATTCATTCCCGCCTCGCTTCCGCGCCCTTTGCATCTTTCGCCGTAACCCGCCCCCACGGCGCAGGCGGACCTTACGAACCCGAGAGTGCTTCGAGAAAACAGACAGGCTGGAGCCGGAAGCATCCCGGCCCAGCCCGTCTTCCGTCCGCGCCCGTCAGTTATAGACCGGAACCTTCAGCCCGGTCACCGAGCTGATGGCCTGCGGATTGTCCACGGCATACTGCCGGGCGTCCACGTAGTAGCAGCCCTCGTTGGCCGTGGGATTCCCGCTCGCCGGATCGTAGATCTGGAAGACCCACTGCCCGCTGCGGTTCTTGAACCAGAACGGAGCCTGGCCCCACACCACCTTGAGCCAGGAGCCGAACTCCATAAAGTCGACTCGGGTCTGATCGGCGTGGATATTCCGCACCACCTCCCGTCCGGCGATGGTGAAGGCGCCCACGTCGGCGGTGATTCCGTCGAAGCCCGGCATCTTGCCGTTGGCCATCAGCACTTCCTGCTTGGCGAACCCCATCTCCTCGTACGCCTGCACCTGCGATGGATGCGCATGCCAGACCTGCGTCTTGAGGGCCTCGGTGCCGAGGGACTGCTCCACCCGGCTGAGCGCGGCCCGCAGCATGGGCAGCGACAGAGGAGCTCCGCCCGCGGAGACCCCGTTCGCCACCACGTAATTCTGCGCGCGGCTGATTCCCAGGTAGGTTCCGGTGGTCGAAGTATTGTGAAAGTAGGGAATGCCGTACAAAAACACCGGAGTGGTCGCGGCCACGCCGGCCACCATGATGTAATCCCCCACCTGCGTGCCGGCGGGAACCGCGTCCACGGTAATCGACTGCGCCGAACCCAGCTTGTTGTTCACGTTGGTCACGTAGCAGGTTCCCCGCAGGGTGTAGGTGTTGGACATCACCTGCACCTGCTGGCCCTGCGAAATCAGCCGCGCGCCCCAGGGCGTGGAGGCCAGAACGATCGGGTTTGCGCCCGCGCCCGCGTAGGAGACGTCCACCTGCGCGATCTTGCCGTCGCCCGCCTGCTGCAGGAACTGGTCCCGGTTCTTGGCCATCTGCACCGCGACGTCGGCCAGCGTCTTCGTTACGGGATTCTCCGACACCACCTTGGGACCGCCGTCGCCGATGATGTCCACCAGCCGCGAGTACTCGACGGGAATCACCGTCGCCAGCGGCGTCAGAGTGCCCTGATCCCACTGCGAGAAGCTGCCGGCAGGCAGGATGCCGCCGTCCAGGTTGAACAGGGATACATTTCCGGGAAACGCGGTCTGGAAGCGGATGCGGAAGCTCCGCAGGGAGACCGGGGTGATGGAGCCGCGCTCGGAGATGCGGGAATCGAGCTTGGCCTCCTTTTCGATCAGCAGCTTGATCACGTCGTTCAAGGCTTCGAGCTGGAGCTGCTGTGTTGTGCTGGCTGCGCCGGTGACATTGGGCATGGTTGCGATCGTCCTCTGGCGGGAGGATCCCGCCGGGCAAGGGGTTTGCGTCGCGCCGGAGCAGGTCTCCGGCGGCGTAGCGCCGTCGAGTCCGCTCTCTCACGCCGGGAGGTGCGGCGCATACCCTCCTGAGCGCAGTCTCGATTGCAAAAGAAATGCGATCTGTCGAAATCCGGACTCGATGGCCCGCCGAATCGCAGAGGAAAAGTCGCGCTATCGCTGCGTCATCAACTGAATCACGCGGGGCAGAATCTGCTCCCGCGCCACTTTGTCGAAAGGCCGGCCCGGATTCGCCCGCTGCCATTCGGCCTGGGCATGATCGAAGGCTGCGTTGGAGCTCAACGCGGCGCCCGGACCGGCCGCGCCCGTCGAGCCCTTCGGCTCGGTCCTCTGCGTGCTCCGCGCCTGCGCCTCCACCTTGCTCCGCCGCGCGTTGGAGGCGCTCATGGTCTGCACACCCGCTTCTCGCAGCTCCTCGCGCGCCACCTCCGGCAGATATTGCTGCACCGCCCGGTCGATCGCGGCCAGCCTGCGCTGCCGGGCGGCGTCGCCGGCCGGCAGCCGCTGCA
>JAJYZK010000178.1 GCA_021799945.1 Acidobacteriota bacterium | reverse complement strand
GGTTCGCAGCTTCGGTCCATACCATCCCGGAAAATGCTATCGCAGCCGTCCGGGAACAACCGCTCCAACGATCCCCCCCTGCCCGAATTTCCGAAACCGGCTCACCCTGGAAAGGTCTCCTGACTTACAGGCCAAACCGCGGATGGGCTGCCTCATATCTTCCGCCCTCCCCCGATTATCCGAGTGGCTTATTGAAAAACCGATCGTCCGGATTACAGTGGCGGGACCGCGCCGGACTGGCGCCGGCTTTCCTGTTATGCCCTCACGGGCGCCCAGAATGTGTGAACGCAGGGATAGCATCGTCCCATGAAGTCCAATTTCGGAAGCCCAATTTTCGGTGAGGCCGCCGCCGAGATTGCGCGGCCCGGTTCGCAGGGTTCGCGGGGATACATCCGCAACCGAGATCCCCCTGGCGGAAGGCGGATTTCCTGTATTAACATCGCGGGATGCAACCCCGGCGCTTTCCCGGTCCTTTCCTGCTGGCGGCGGCGCTCTCCTGCTTTTTCATTTGCCCGGCGCAAGCGCAACAGGTTGGCGAAACCACAGCCTGGCGCGACGGCGTGTTTCACACGGACGTTCGCGGCATCGTCGAGCGCTCCGACATTGTGCTGCAGAAGCCGAACAAGGCGCCTGGCGCGGCCATGCCGCTGGGCAATGGCCGTCTGGGAGTGGCCGTGTGGGCTGCGGACGGCTTTACCGCCCAGCTCAATCGCGGAGATACGTTCCCTCATCGGCTCTCGCCCGGCCAGATTGTTGTGCCCGGCCTGGGGCATATCACCCACGCTGCCGACTATGCGGCCCGCCTCAACCTCTATAACGGCGAATTTCAGGAACGGGGGGGCGGCATGACTGCAACCACGTATGTGACTGAAGCTCGCGACGCTGTCATTCTGAGCGTCACCGGGGCCGATCCGAAACAGATGCAGGTCGCGGATCTTCGCCTCTGGGATCCACGGAAACCACGCGCGTTGATCCGCGGCTCCATTGGCGTTCTTGCCGAGACCTGGCTGGATAATCAGGAGTCCGGGGCCAGCGGGCGAACCTTCGGCTCGCTGGCCGCGATCAGCGCGGATGCGGTTGGCGTAACCGCAACGCGGGGTGGGCCGTTGTCTGTCACCGTCAGCTTTCATCCCCATCCCGACGGCAGCTTCCGGGTGATCGTGGCCTGCCCCGAATGGCGTGGCGGCGATGCCGCAGCCATGGCGTCCCAGGCGATCGATGCGGCAAGGCGCCTTTCCTCCGACGAGCATCGAGCCTGGTGGCGCAAGTTCTGGGCTCAGACCGGCATGATAAAACTCTCCTCCGCGGATCAGGTGGCCGAGTACTTCGAAAACCTGCGCGCGATCGATCTTTTCACCGCCGCCGCCGAAAGCCGCGGTCCACTGCCCGGGGGCCAGGCCGGCATTGGCGATCTCTTCTCGGCATTCCGCGATCATCACCAGTGGGGGCCATCCGCTTACTGGCACTGGAACCTTCGCATGCAGGTCAGCGCCAATCTCGGCGCCGGCGATTTCGCCCTGAACGACCCCTACTTCAACCTCTACCGCAGCAACCTGGACGAGATCCTGGCCTGGACCATGCAGCACATGCATCGCCCCGGAGCCTGCGTTCCGGAGACCATGCGGTTCAACGGCTACGGCTATGAAAATGAGACCTGGACGCCGCCGGCGATCAACTGCGGCGAGGACTTCCATCCTTACTACAATGCGCGAACGCTCTCGACCGGCGCCGAAGTCTCCTTGTGGATCTGGAGGCAGTATCTGTACACGGACGACGCTGCCTTCCTCCGGAAGAATTTCCCGGTCATGCTGGAGTCGGCCCGATTTCTGCTCGCTTACTCGACGCGCGGCCGGGATGGCCGCCTGCATACCTTCCCCTCGAACGCCCATGAGACCGAGTGGGATGTGCACGATCCCACAACCGACATCGCCGCCATGCGCACGCTCTTTCCAGCCCTGCTTCAGGCGGCGGCCGTGCTCGGCATTAGCGATCCGCTGCTCGATCAGGCAAGGAGCGCGATTCCCTTGATCGAGTCTTTCCCCGTCGTGAGTCTCTCGGCCCCCAAAGTTCTTCTGGACCCGAAAGCGGAAGGCAATGCGGAAGGCGAGGACACGATCCTGATTCCCAGTCACGATCCGGATGCTCCCTCGCACAACACCGAGAATGTGGGCCTCGAACCTGTCTGGCCCTATGCGCTGATCGGCCCCGACGGACCACTCTCCGCTCTCGAAAAACGCACCTTTGCGCATCGCCCAAACAAGGCGCAGAACGACTGGAGTGACGATCCGGTGCAGGCCGCTCATCTGGGGCTGGCCGGCGAATTCCGATCCACTGAATTGGCCCTGACCCGGCGGTATCAGTCGTATCCTTCAGGCCTGGCCAGCTTTGTCGGACCGGAATTTTACGTGGAGCAGATCGGCGTCCTGACGGACGCTCTTCAGAGTGCGCTGGTGGAGGACGCCGACGACGTCATTCGCGTGGCTCCTGCCTGGCCTTCAGATTGGAGCGCCGATGCAACGGTCTCCATTCCTCATCGATCCAAAGTGGATGTGCAGATCCGCAGCGGCAAGCTCGTGACTTTGGGGATAGAGACGGGTTCCTTGGCAACGGTCCGCCTTCGCAGTCCCTGGCCGCATCAACCGGTCGAGGTTGTGGATGCGCGCACCGCGGGGGTGGTAGTCTCTGCGAATTCCAACGCCGTCCTGGAGATCAAGGGACGGCGGGGCGCGGCTTTCCTGGTTCGCCCAGTCACACCCGGGTCCGCTGCGCTGCCGTTTGCTGCGGTCTCCGGAGCCGCGGCAACAGCCCCCAAGTCGCTGGATGAACGCACGATTGGGATCTTCCGGTAGGGCGGAATTCAAAGGAAGACGGAAGCCGCATTGCAATGTGGCGCAGGTCCACTCGCTCCGGAAAGGCTGAACGGCCGGAGGCGCGAAACCGGCGTCAGCGAGCGGCTTCCGGCAAGGCCCAGGCGAACATCATATTCCCTGAGCCCACCAGAACATATTGGCGGCCATCCAGTTCGTAAGTCGTCGGCGAAGTGAGCATATTCCCGCCCATCCCGGCATGCCAGAGCGTCTTGCCGGTCGCCGTGTCGAGAGCCAGAATGTTTCCGGTGGCGTCGCCGGTGAAGGCCAGACCGGAGGCGGTCGTCAGAATGCCCGCGCTCGGGCTGCGGAAATATCCCATGCGGTGGCTCCAGCGAATCTTTCCGGTGTGATAGTCGATGGCCTCAAGCCAGCCCCGAGCGGCGAGACCGTAATCGGCGCCCGCCCAGCCATAACTTCCATCCGCGGGCTTATGGTAAAAGATCCCGTAACTGAAACTTGCGTTGACCAGAAACAGGCCGGTCTTGGGGTCGAAGCTGGGAGAGCGGAAGTTCGTCAATCCGCCCTCGTCCGGGGACACCAAGCGGCCGTCGGGCGCCGGATCCTTCTCCGGATTGGGAATAGGCTGGCCGTCCTTGTTGAGCCCCAGAGACCAGTTGAGGGGACCGAAAGGCGCGCTCAGCAGGACTTTCCCCGTCGTGCGGTCCAGCACAAAGAAATAGCCGTTCCGCGAGGCCTGCAGTAACAGTTTTCGCGGTTTCCCCTGAAACACTCCGTCCACCAGCACGGGAATTTCCACCGCATCCCAGTCGTGGGTGTCGTGCGGCATGGGTTGAAAGGCCCACACCATCTTCCCGGTATCCGGGTCCAGGGCGACGATCGAGCAGGTGTAGAGGTCAGGTCCGGGGCGCACGCTTCCATCCAGCACCGGCGTCGGATTCCCCGTTCCCCAGTACAGCAGGTTCAACTTCGGGTCGTAGGTTCCGGGTATCCACGTCATGCCGCCGGTTGTGCTGTTGGGAGTTCCCGCCGGCGGGGTGGAGTTCCATCGCCATTCCAGCTTCCCGGTATCGGCATTGACGGAGCAAAGAAATCCCTGAATGTTGTCCAGATCGCCGGCGATTCCGACGATCACATGGTTCTTCACAATCAGCGGGGCGACGGTGGTGATGTAGCCAACGCTCGAATCCGCCACCTGGACGATCCAGCGCACCGAGCCGTCCGAGGCGCGCAGGCACACGAGATGGTCGTCTGGGCTCAGGTAGTAAATGGAGTCTTTATACATCGCGACTCCGCGCTGCCCGATCGTTCCGCCCTTGTTGGGCGGATAAATGTAGTGCCAGATGGCGTGTCCGGTGCGCGCATCCACCGCCCAGACGTGATCCATGGCGGAGACATAGATGACGCCATTGACCAACAGGGGCGAGGCTTTGATCCCGGCCGGCTGCCCGGACTGGAAGGCCCACGCCAGAGTGAGGTTGTGAACATTCGCGGGCGTGATCTGGGTAATGGGACTATGCCGCATTCCGGAGTAGTCGCCCTGATATTCCGGCCAGCTATCGGCCGGAGGATGCAGCAGCATCGCAGAGTCCACCCCCTGCGCCGAGGCCGGAAGCCGAAGCGCGGCGCTCAGAAGGCCGCCGGCGATGGCGCCGAAGGCGAGGGTTGCTGCAGCGGCGCGAGCGTGCATCCGGGCTTTTGCTGCGAGGGTTGTCGCGTTCTTCATACCGAGGTTCGAGCCTTTCTCATTCCTGCCGTATGCGGAAGCGGTGCGGCCGCCGCGCGCCAGGCACGCTCTCACTTCAGGGTTTCCAGGTACGCCATCATGTTGTGGACATCGGCGTCGGAGTATTTCCCAAGCAAGGCGAAATGCGTGTCGAGGCCGGGATCCACCTTGTAGGTCACGGCGTTCACCGGCCAGGAATGGTAGCTTCCCTGGGAGTCGACCATGGCGATGGTGAACTCATCCAGGGATTCGAGCGAGCCTTCCACCTTGCCGCCGGATTTGGTGGTAACCGTAACCTTCGGCTTCACGTCCCCCGGATAGAGAAATCGCCGTTCGAGGGAAAGCCCCTGGTAGCGCGATGCGAGGCCCGCCAGATCGCCGGTGGGAGAGTGGCACTTCGAGCATGTGCCGGCCCCGAAGAAGAACGCCTTCCCCGCCTCCATATTTCCGGTCTGCAAATCCGCCACATCCACGCCACGCCGCGCCCCGTTTTCGGCAGTTTCCAGCCGGGCGTGAATAAAGGCCACGACGGCGGCCAGGTCCGAGTCGGACAGGTTGAAGCTGGGCATTCCCTTGGACGGCCGTCCGTTGCGAACGACGGTGGAAATTAGGTTTCCTCTCACGTCCGCGGCGACCAGCCGGGACCGGGTGAGGTCGGGTCCGGTTTCGCCGCCCTCCGCATCGCGTCCATGGCAGAACGAGCAGTTTTTCTGGAAGACCGCAGAGCCGGCCTCGACGAGGGGCTTGGAGCCGCTCGAGCCGGCCGGGGAAGAGGCCTGCGCGGCCGGCGTGGCGGCCTGCGAACTCCCAGCCGGCGCCGCCGCAGCCGCAATCACTACTCCGGCGAAGGTAAAGCCGCCGATCAGCGACGCCAATAGAACTTTGAAGGCCCTACCCCTCAAGTGCATCCCCCTCATCCTACGCCGGCGCGCCGGCTCCGACCGACTCGTCCCTCTCATCACTGGCCGCCCTGCGCCGCCGGCCTCCCATGCGGAGTGGTGCTGCCCTCCGTCATGCCCAGAACCCACTTGACCGCCTCAAAGTACATCGTGCGGATGTCGGGATCCTGCCAGGCCTCTTCGGTATGTCCCAGCGTGGAATAGAAGACGCGGCCCTTGCCGTACATTTTCGACCAGGCCACGGGAAAATCGTGATCGGCGCGATGGATGCGCGGATTGTTCGAATAGTCCAGCATGGTCGGATCCAGGCTGAGCAGCACGTTGACCTTGTCCCGCGACCAGGACTTAGGCTGGTAAATTTCGTCGTACTTCACGAATTCCTTCGGAAAATGCCGCACGGCGGGAAAGTTGGGATCCTCGTTGACAATGGGAGCTTCGAAGGTGCCCCAGGGGTGCTGGTCGAACCATCCGCCGATCATCTCGCCATATTCCGGCCAGGTATAGTTGGTGTCCAGCGCCGCATGGATGCCCACAAAGCCCTTGCCCTGATCATGGATGAACGCCATCATCTGCGTTTTCTGATCCGCGCTCAGGTCGAGCTCTCCGGTGGTGCTGGCGAAGACCAGCGCGTCGAAATAGTTCAGATTCTTCGCGTTTCTTCCCAGATCGGCGGTGGTGATCAGCTCCGTATCCGTGCGCAGCACCGTGTCCCAAAGGCCGGACTTCTGGCCCATCACGTAGATGGCCACCATGGCGTCGGTAACCGAGTCGTGCTCGAAACCCTTCGTCTGGCCGATCACCAGGACATGCTTCAGGTGGATGACCTTCGGGTGCGGGGGCGGGGGCGTTCCCATGCTCGCGGCGGTTTGCCCCCATGCCCGAGTCGCATTCGGCTGTATCGCGAGCATGAGGGCTCCCAACAGGGGGAAGGCAGGGGAGAAGAACAGGAACTTCCAGAAACGACGCACGGCAGGCCTCCTGGTACAAAGCTGAAACTATATCATTCCCGGCCGCGTGAGGTACACGCCCGGCCGGCTGCGGCGGGGCCGGCGCTTCCCTCACCCGGTGAGCAGCCTCAATGCGGCCGGTCGCCCCACAAGGCCGCGCCGCCCAGCAGGCCGTCCTCGTTGGAGACAGGCACGACATTTTTCCCAAATTTGTGGGCGATCTTTTTTG
>JAJYZK010000177.1:3365-6639 GCA_021799945.1 Acidobacteriota bacterium | reverse complement strand
ACGGGCCGCCTCGATGGCGGGACGCAGCTCGTCGCTCGCCGCGCAGTAGTAGACGTACGCCCCCCGGCGCTCGGCACGAACGACCCCCCGGTCCCGCAGGACCCGCAGATGGTGGGAGACCGCCGGCTGGCGCATGCCGGCGGCGAGGATCCCTCGCCGGTCGACCGCCTGCTCAGCTATCTGGTCGTCGGGAAGAGTCCCGTGCAGATCGCCCTCAAACCGGATGGCGGCGAAGCCTTCGCCTCCAACTTCGACACCGGGACGGTCTCGGAAATCGCCACCCCGACGAACGAAGTGGGCGGCTCCACGCTGGTCGGCTCCCACCCCGTCCGCGGGCTGGTGAGCGCGGACAATTCCCTGCTCTATCTCACGAACTTCAGCGCCGGCCGGGTGGCCATTTACAGCATCGACGATGGAAAGCTGGAGGGCTCCGTCAAAGTGGGCGAAGGGCCGGACGCCATGGCCTTTTCCACCGCCGGAAACATTCTCTTCGTGGTGGACTCTCAATCCGGAGACGTCGCCGCGGTGCGCACGCGATCCAATCCGCAGGCGCTGCTCACTCTCTTTCCGGCGGGCCGGCGGCCGAACAGCATCGCGATCAAGGCCTTTCGCCTGCCGTAGAGGCTTTTTCAAGCACGCGCCGAGGCGCCGAGCGAGGCGCTTTTTTCAACAAACTCCAGGCGTGGCGGATCGGAGATTCGTTCAAGAACAACGGCGGATCCTTCGACTCCGTTTGGCCGAAGGCCGGCCAAACTCCGCCCAGAACGACAGTCCATTTGTTAAGCGAACTTCCGACTCAGCGCACTGGTTTTCCGAGTCGGAATTTCGCAACGGAATCCCTGTCATTCCGAGCGCAGCGAAGGATCTGCTTTTCCGGCGATCGGGGCGCCACGCTCAAGAGCCGCCTCGGCCATCCGCGCCAGGCGCAGAGTCTGGCGCGTTGCGGAGAAATGCGCCCCCGCGAGCACCAGGAGGCCGGTGAGAAAGGCCCAGAGCATCAGGCTCACGGAGATATAGAACGGCCCGTAGACCGAACGCAGATCGAGCAGCGGCAAGGCATGCTCATACGCGACCTTCGCCAGCTCCCACAGCAGTCCAACGACGATGGAGGTGGGCAGCACGGCCCGCACCGGGAGCTTCCGGTTCGGCAGAATCCAGTAAATCAGGAAGAAATACAGCACACTCGACGCCGCGGCCGTAATTTGCAGCAGCCAATGAGCGGAAAACAGATAGATCGCATTCGACGTGTGTCCCCAAAACAGCAGGGCCAGCACCTCGTGCTGCGCGGCGGCGACGGCGACGCTGATCATGGCGACGATCCCGATCAAGCCGGCCAGCAGAAAAGTGACCATCTGGTTTTTCAGATACGAGCGGTTCTTCGGCGCGCCCCAGACCTGGTTCAGCGCCACTTCCAGCGGCAGGAATACTCCGGTAGAGGAGATGAGGAGCATGACCACGGAGACGATCTGCGCTCCGTGGCGGGAATAAGCGACGAGAGCCAGATTCCGCGCGACAAAATCCTGGCCCGTGGGCAGGAAGTGCCGCACCATGTCGGTAACTACGGATTCCATCGCCTTCCAGTGGAAGACCTGCCGCGCCAGGGTAAACATCAGCACGATAAAGGGGCAGAGCGAGAGAATGCAGTTGGCCGCCACGCTGAAGGCGTAGGTATGCACCTCGGTCTGCGTAAGGTAATGAAACAGGCCGGGAATCAGGCCTTCGGAGCGCGCGGCCGGCGCGTTCCCGCTATGCGCGCACTCCGGCGTCGACGCCGGAACCGGCGCAAGCCGAAGCTCGGACGACTCGGCTTGCGCATCGGATTCGGCGCGAGGCCGGGGAATCGGAGCCGTTTTCACCGGGAAGACCCTTACCTGGGATCCTACCAAACCGCCGCCGCGTCTACATCCCCCGGAAAGCCTTCGCCAATGCCACTTCCGCAGCTTCTACTCTGCGAGAAACCGGGTATGCCCAATCGCAACTTTTTTCTTGCGCTGGATTTGAATTCCTGCCATAACAGTGACGACGAAAGCTTTCGCCGGCCCTCCGGCGATGGAATCTTCGGAAGGCCCCGGTTGATGTATTTGCTCCGCCGTTCTCGGAATGTTGCCGGCTACTCCCAAGCTGCCGCCCCTTCGCGCTCCTGCGCGGCGAGGCGGCTTTTGGCGTTTCCGGAAGACCCTGAGATGGCGGCTTAGGAAGGAGTTCCTGTGAAGGAAAGTGGCGTAGTCAAGTGGTTCAATGGAGCGAAGGGATACGGTTTCATTCAGCGGGCGACGGGTGAAGACGTTTTTGTGCATTTTTCCGCGATCCAGGAGTCGGGATACAAGACGCTGAATGAAGGGGACTCTGTTGAGTTCGAATGCCAGCAGGGACCGAAGGGCCTGAACGCGGCAAACGTGGTCCGCAGCGCCTGATCGAAGGGGAGCCAGCGTCCCCGGCTTACCTGGCGGGCGCCTGGCGCCAGTTTCGTGAGTTTTGGTCTGGAGCGGATTGGCTAGGGCCTGTTCACGCTCCGGTCGCATCCTGCCTGCCCGGCGTCAGCGTGGCCTCCGCCGCCCTGGCCCTGAATGCTCTGACCCTGAATTTTGTCCTGACTTTTGCCTTCGCTCAACCGGGCGATCGCCCACTGCGCGGCTTCCGCCAGCACGGCATCGGCGCCTGCGGCCCACTCGCGCAGCCTGGTCAGATGCCCGACGTCCATGCTGTTGCCCATGGCAATGGCCACATTTCGCCGCAGTCCTGAGAGCTTGGCCCGCTGCACCGGCGAGTTGCGGAAAAGCCTGCGAAAACCCGCGGAGTCCAGGCCGGCCAGCCATTCGAGAGCCGGATTCACCAGTTCCCCGCGCGCCGCCAGCTCGCTGTCCCCGCTCACCGGCGCGCGCCGATTCCAGGGACAAACATCCTGGCATATATCGCACCCGAAGACCTGCCGCCCCATCGGCCGCCGCAATTCCTCGGGGATGGCGCCCCGCTTCTCAATGGTCAGGTAGGAGATGCATAGGCTCGCATCCATCCGGTACGGCGCAACCAGGGCGCCGGTGGGGCAGGCGTCGATGCATCGCGTGCAGCTTCCGCAGCGGTCGGCGGCCGGCAGAAGCCTCTCGGGTTCTACCTCCAGTCCGGCGAGAATCACTCCCAGAAACAGCCAGGATCCCATCTTCTGATTCAGAATGCAGGTATTCTTTCCAATCCAGCCGATGCCCGCATCCCGGGCATGCCTGCGCTCGACGACCGGCCCGGTATCCACATAGCAGCGCGAGACGAAGTGCCCCAG
>JAJYZK010000177.1:0-3355 GCA_021799945.1 Acidobacteriota bacterium | reverse complement strand
CTGCATCGCCTGTTCGAGCCGCCGCAGCCGCTGCAACAGCACCGTATGGTAATCGGTGGCGCAAAGCTCTTCCGATCCGGCCTCCCGGCGCGATTCGGCCTCCTGACGCGATCCGGCCTCCTGGCGTCCGGTCCAGGCGTAGCGGGCGATCCAGCCGGCGTCCTCGGGGGCGGGATCCACGGAATGCGGAGACGGGGAATTGTAGTTCGCCGCGCAGACCACCACCGAGCGCACCCAGGGGAAGACGATGCGGGGCGAGGAGCGCAGCAGGCGGCCGGCCTCGTCGCGCCGCTTGAGGTACTCCATCTCCCCGGCGCAGCCGCTCTCCACCCAGGAGCGAAAGCGCTCTGCCTCCTCGGCCGCGGCCTCCGTCTCCGGCGGCGGCACGGGAGCCATGCCGGCAAGGTCGAAGCCGGCCTCCGCCGCCAGAAGGTCGAGCCTTTGCTCGAATCCCTCCGGCATTACCATCGCAGCAGTACCATGTATGAACCTCCCGCGGCTGCCGGCCGCAGGATTTCGGCCTCCAGGGTTAGAGTGTTACATGTGGAAGGCCGAATGCCGCAGGCAAACCCTCTCTTGAGCATCGTGGTTCCTTGTTACAACGAGGAAGAGGGTCTGCGCGAATGTCACTCCAGGCTGACCTCCGCGCTGGACGCGCTTTGCGCTTCGCAATATGAAGTGATTTACATAAATGACGGCTCCAGGGACGGCACCGGGGAGATTCTGCGCTCCCTCCATGCCGCCTCGGCCTGCACCCGCGTAGTGATGCTGTCGCGCAACTTCGGGCATCAGGCCGCCGTCACCGCGGGTCTCACCACCGCCCGGGGGCAAAGCGTGGTGATGATCGACGCCGACCTCCAGGATCCTCCGGAGTTGATTGGGGAGATGCTCGAGCTGTGGCGGCAGGGCTTCGAAGTGGTGTATGGCGTGCGCGAATCGAGAGCGGGCGAAGGCCGCTTCAAGCTCTGGAGCGCGCGGGTCTTTTACCGGCTCATCAATCGTCTGTCGGATGTGGAGATCCCGCTGGACAGCGGAGATTTCCGGCTGCTGGACCGGCGAGCCGTGGAATCCCTCTTGTCCATGCCGGAGCGGCATCGGCTGCTCCGCGGAATGTCGAGCTGGATCGGATTCCGCCAGATCGGGCTGAAATATGCGCGGGCGCCCCGCTTCGCCGGATCCACCAAATATCCGCTGAGAAAGATGCTGAATCTCGCCCTCGACGGAATCTTCTCCTTTTCCACCGTCCCCTTGCGGCTGGTCACGCTGCTGGGGCTGGTGACCGCGGGCATGGCGGCGGCCGGCATCCTGTACTCCCTCGTCGTCCGCATCTTCACCACCCACTGGGTCGCCGGCTGGGCCACCCTGATCCTGGCCGTGCTGCTGATGGGCGGCGTGGAGATGCTCTGCTTCGGCATTCTGGGCGAATATATCGGCCGCATCTACACTGAGATCAAACAACGCCCGCTGTTCCTGGTTCGAGAAGTTCTGGAGCCGGGCGCCCCGTCCAGCCTCGACCGCCGGGAGCTTCAGAAGCACTTGGACCCCGTGGTTTAACGGATGCCACCTGCCTCCGCTTCGAGCGCCCCCTCAGAGAAAACATGAAGATCCCGAGACCACTCGATCCACGGCCCTCCGATCCTCCTGCATCCGCCGTCCCGCCGGCCGAGCCGCTTTCTTCCTCCTGGCTCTTTCACGGACTCGTGCTTGTGTTCTGCCTGTGGACCCTTTCGCTGCCGCTGTTTCCCACGCAGGATGGACCGATGCATACTGATCCGGCCCTAATGGGGGAGACTTTTCGTTTGTCTGTCACGTCTCACAGTTATGGAGAAGACCGAGGCACATCGACTTCCGCGGGTTGTTTTGAATGAACGCCGGCGTCGGGCCGTGAAGTTGCGCTTGAACGGAGCGACGATCGCCGAGACTGTGATGCAGTGCGAGTTGGGTCGATCGGCGGTAATCCGCGCCATGCAGGCCTACGAGCGCGGGGGCTGGCAGTCCGTGGCGGTTCCGATTGTTGGCCGGCCGCAAGGTTCGGGGCGTATGTTGACGGCCGGGCAAGAGAAGAAGATTCAGCAACTGATTCAGGACCGCACGCCGGATCAGTTGAAGCTGTCTTACGCACTGTGGACGCGCCAGGCGGTCAGTGAACTGATCGAGGGCGTGTACGGGGTGCGTCTGACGGTTCGCAACATGGGCAAGTATTTGAAGCGCTGGGGATTCACGCCGCAACGGCCGCTGAAGAAAGCCTACGAGCAGTCGCCCGGAGCAGTCGCGAAGTGGGTCAACGAGGAGTATCCAAAGATCGCTGCGCAGGCCAAACAAGAAGGCGCGGAGATTCAGTGGGGCGATGAGACCGGGCTGCGTTCGGACGATGTGCGCGGTCGCGGCTATGCGCCGAAGGGCAAGACTCCCGTGGTGCTGGCCAATGCCAATCGGTCTAAGCTGAGCGTGATTTCGACGGTGACCAACAAGGGTCAGATGCGCTGGAAGGTCTTCTCTGGAGCGTTGAACGCGAAGATCCTGATTGGCTTCATGAATCGGCTTGTGCATGGCCGGCAAAAGCGAGTTTTCCTGATCCTGGACAACCTGCGGGTGCATCATTCCAAGGCTGTGAAGAAATGGCTGGCGGAAAACGAAGAGAAGATCCAGGTCTTTTACTTGCCCAGCTACTCGCCAGAGCTGAACCCGGACGAGATGCTCAACGCCGACTTGAAGCAGCATGTGACCAGAGCTGCTCCTGCCAGAAACAAGATCGCTCTTACCCGCACCGCCATCGGCGCTCTGCGCAGCATCCAGAAACAGCGCGGCCGGGTCGAAAACTACTTCGGCCAGAAAGATGTCGCCTATGCTGCTGCGTAGGTCACACTCTTCAGGGCCGGATCAATAAGAGGGTGAACAGAGAACTCCGGGAACAAAGTTGCCGGCATATAGTGATCGTGAGTTGCAACTGAGGTAATACCGCACAGCGGGCAATATTTCAGAACCCGTAAGCCTTGAGTTGCAGCTATCGAATCCTTCAGTTCGCGGAGGAGCTTAGTTTCTCCGTCGTAGCAGCTACGAAGGGAACGCGCAATGAGTGCCATTGCATTTGAACGCCGCAGAGCCTCGAGAGTTTTCTGATCTACTGCTTGCTCGCAGCGGACCTACCTTCGCTCAATCGCGTCATGGGATTCGGTCAGGATTTGACGGTGATCCCTGGGAGTACCTCGGTCTCCCAGAGGAATGCGCTTTGAGTCCCTACTTATCCGGCCCATATAGTATGCAACGTTTCCGATTATGCTGCGTCTAAACCAGTATGGAAAAGATTGATTCTCGGAGGTTGCCGGAATCTGCATTGAACGAGCGCCGTCGTCGG
>JAJYZK010000001.1:6998-27933 GCA_021799945.1 Acidobacteriota bacterium | reverse complement strand
CCCTCACCTACTATCTGGTCAATGTCCAGGCCCGGTTCCGGCATCCACTCGAACCGCTGATTGATATCCTGAGCGTCTATCTCTTTCAATCCGCGCGGCCGCGCCGCGCCGCCGCCCGCCCGCGCGAATAGATCCTGTTACGATATAATCAGCGGAAGACATGAAGCCCGAAAAAATCCGGGAGCGCCTGCTGCAACACCGGCTGCTGCGCAAATATCTGCCGCCGGTGCACGAAGACTTGACGGCGGTTTACTCCCGAGACTTGCAGAAGTGGCTGGTGGTCGCCCCCGCCGTCGGCGTTACGGTGGGCCTGGCGGTGGCCGGCATCGCGGTTGTCATCCTCGACAAGCTGTGGCCGCCGGTGCTGGCTTACGATCTCTCCCACCACTGGGCGATCGTTCCCGGATTGGTTCTGGCCTTCGCCGCCGCCGGGCTCATCATGCAGCGGCTGACGCCAGACCCGAACGAGCATTCGACGGAAGAGATTATCCGCTCCTACCACGAACACGGGGGCGATATCGACATGCGTCCCTTCGCCCCCAAGCTGCTGGCCGCGGTGTTGTGCGTCGGCTTCGGCGGCAGCGCCGCGCTCGAAGGTCCCAGCATTTATGGCGGCGGAGCCATCGGGTCCTGGCTTTGGGCCAAACTGCGGCAACTGGGGCTGGAGGAGCGCGATCGGCGCATACTGCTCATTTGCGGCGCGGCGGCCGGCATGTCGGCGGTCTTCCGCGCTCCTCTGACGGGCATCGTCTTCGCGCTGGAAATGCCCTATCGCGACGACCTCGCCCACGAAGCTCTGGTCCCTTCGCTGTTGGCCTCGGTGGTTTCCTTTGTCACTCTGAGCGCCTTCCTGGGGGCCGCGCCGCTCTTCAATTTCCATGGCGCCGCATCCTTCACCCGGCAGGACCTGTGCTGGAGCGCGCTGCTCGGACTACTGGTGGGCCTGGCCGCCATGGCCTTCGTCGTCACCTTCCGGCGGGCGCGGCGCTTCTGTGTCCGACTGGCCATTCCGCACTGGGTGAAGATGGCCATCGGCGGACTGCTTACCGGCTTGTGCGGACTCCTGTTTCTTCAGATTTTTCCTGGCCCGCTCACGCCTCTCGGCCCCAACTATGAAGCCGTGGGAATGATCCTGCGCGGCGGCTACGGGACCGCGCAACTGCTGGCCTTCAGCGGGTTCAAGCTGGCGGCCACCATCTTCACGCTGGCCTCGGGCGGGGTCAGCGCCATGTTCGTCCCGCTGTTTCTCACCGGGGGCGCGCTGGGCGCGGCCTTCGCCCAATCCGTCGTGCATAGCCCCTTCCCCGGACTCTTCGCCGCGGTGGGCATGGCCTCTTTCCTCTCCGCCGGCTACAAGACTCCCCTCGCCGCCGCCGTCTTTGTCGCCGAGGCGACGGGAGCCCACGCCTTTATCGTGCCTGCGCTCGTTGGAGCCGCCGTGGCCTATGCCGTTTCCGGAGACGCTTCCGCTTCCGGCGATCAGCGTCGGCATGAGTCGGTGAGACTGCAGGAGCTGAGGCAGGTTCCCGTAGGCGAGGTCATGCAACGAACCCTCGTCTCCGCGCAAGCCTCGCTTACCCTTGAGGAGTTCGTCGGCTCGCTTTCGCCGCATGCGCGCCACGAGGCCTTTCCGGTCTTCGACGGCGGCAAACTGGCCGGCGCGGTGACTCTCTGGGCCATCCTTCACACGCCGCCGGAAAAGTGGCGAACGGTTTTGGTGCGGGAGCTGATGGACGCACGCATCGAAAAGATCTCACCCGCATGCGACGTCGCCGAGGCTCTTCGCCTGCTGCTGAGCGCGCGCCGGCAGCCGATGCTTCTGGTGGTATCGGCGGCGGGCAAGATCCAGGGCCTGGTCACAAAAACCGACATCCTCAACGCCCTGAATCTCCGATCGGGCGCCGCAGCCGCGCCGGAGATTCCCATCCCGGAGTCCCATCGTGGCTGAGATCCCCATCCCCGAGACAGGCGGCGAGCCCAATTCGGCATCGCGTGGGACGGGACAATTCGGAGTCGCGCTGGAGCCCCAGGTGGCGCGAATCTGCGTCTATGCCTTGTTCGTCGGTCTGGTCGCCGGATTGGTCGCGGAGGGTCTTCTTGAGCTGATCTATCTGTTCACCAACATTTTTTTCTACGGCAGATTCTCCTTCGCCGTCTCCAGTCCCGCCCACTCCCATCTGGGCCTCTGGATCATCCTGATTCCCGCAGCCGGCGGCCTGCTCGTGGGGTTCATGGTCGAGGCCTGGGAGCCGACTCTGAAGGGTCATGGAATTCCGGAAGCCATGGAGGCGGTGCTCTTCGGCCAGAGCCGCATGCGCATGCGGGTCGCGATTCTCAAACCCCTAGCCACCGCATTCGCGATTGGAACGGGAGGACCCTTCGGCGCCGAGGGGCCCATCATCCAGACCGGCGCGGCCCTGGGTTCGCTCTTCGGCCAGGCCGCCGGACTCACGCCCTATTACCGGCGAGTGCTGCTGGCCTCCGGCGCGGCGGCCGGCATGGCGGCTACCTTCACCGCCCCGCTGGCCGGCATTCTGGTGGCCGTTGAGCTCCTGCTCTTCGAGCTGCGCGCCCGCTCCTTTATCCCCGTCGCCATCGCCGCCGCGGCCGCGACCGGCGTGCGGATCCACTTCTCCGGATGGGCCCCGCTGTTTCCCACCCCCGCCTTCCGGCTGACCGGCATGCGGGAACTCTGGCTGTTCGCCCTCCTCGGCCTGCTGATGGGAGCCGTGGGAATCGCGATGATTCGCACGCTCTCCTGGCTGGAGGATTTCTTCGACCATCTTCCCATCCGCCGCCGGCTGATCTGGTCCCCCGTCCTCGGCGCATTGATCCTGGGCCTGCTCGGATACTTCCAACCGCAGGTGCTGGGCACGAGCTACGACACCATCCGCGCCATGCTGAATGACCGGCTGAGCGCGGGCCGGCTTGTAGGAATTTCCATAGCAAAATTCTGGGCCCTGGTCATCTCCCTCGGTTCCGGAACCACGGGCGGCGTATTTGCCCCCTCCTTGGTGGTCGGCGGAGGGCTCGGCGCAGCCTTCGCCATGGCCGCCCGCCATCTCTTCCCTTCCGTAATAAGCGATCCGGCCTTCTATGCTCTGGCGGCAATGGCCGCAGTCTTCGGAGGCATTGCCCGGGCCCCCTTCACCAGCATTGTTTTCCTCTTTGAACTCAGTCACAATCCGAATGCCTTGCTGCCTCTTATCGTGTGCGTCATGCTCTCCGACGGATCTGTGCGCCTTTTTAACCGCGAATCCATCATGACGATCAAACTGGTCAAGCGTGGCTTAATCGTTCTGCAGGACTATTCCGTGCCTGTGTTCCTCCGGGCGCGCATCGATCAGGCGATGCGGACGCGCTTCCGCGTCGTTCAGGCGGGGGACGACCTGCGATCGACGCTGGAAAGCTTAACCCCGGCGGACTCGCCGCTGGTCCCGATTGTGGATGAGAATGGAGAACTGCTGGGGATCGTCGAACATCGGGATCTGCTCCGGACAGAGCCGCCGGACCATCGCTTCACCATGCGGGAGCTCGCCAGTCAGGACTTCGTCCTCGCTCTCCCCGCAGATTCGGTCGATCGGGTCCATCGGGACATGATGCTGAAGCACACCGAAAATATCGTCGTCGTCCCCGCCAGCGGCCCGCGCAAGCCCATCGGAATTGCTCGCGCCATCGATATTCTCGAACTCCGGCGCTGGCTGCTCGAGGAAGAGACGCCGCAACGCGGCGCTGCCGTGAAGCGCTCCTGAATGCGCCGCTCATCCCGCCTGCCGCTTACCGGGCGAGGTGACCGAGGGAAAGCCGAAGCCCGGCGCGGTAAGCAAAGGGCAGGGACGGATATCCGATAGGCCCGATCTTGCCGTTGTCGGTCAGGTTGGTGGCCTGGGCATAGATGGCCAGCCAGCTGAAAAGCTGATAACTGCCTCCCAGATCGAGCTTGGCGTAGCTATAGTCCAGATTGCGGTTTGGCAGCAGCAGCGAATTGCCGCCCTTCAAATCGTCGCCTGCGAGAAACGTCGAGTCGTCGCTGCGGCTGGCGAAGCTTGCGTTGAACTCCACCGCATACTGGCCTCCGGTATAGGTAACGGTCGCGAAGGCCGTATGCGGCGGGCGGCGGAAGGGCC
The DNA here is from genome assembly GCA_021799945.1 of Acidobacteriota bacterium. GTDB lineage: Bacteria > Acidobacteriota > Terriglobia > Terriglobales > Acidobacteriaceae > PALSA-350. The sequence goes on along the minus strand of JAJYZK010000001.1, from coordinate 23,806 downwards.
GCGCTCCGCGCAGCGGATCGAAGGCCCCGATGGGGATGGAGGCGAAGCTCGGCGGAGGAAGGCCGGGATAGCCGGTGTTGAAGGAGGGATGCAAGGCGTCGGAGGTGAAAGAGCGCTGCACCACGGCGTCCAGATATGTGTAGCCGCCGCGCAGAAACAGATTGCTCATCACGCTGTATTCGAACTCGCTCTCCAGCCCCTGCGCGCGAAAGGCCTGCGAGTTCAGATCGATGCCCGGACCATTGGCCAGCAGCGACTCCAGCGAACCGCGCGCCCCGGGCGACAGATTTGGCAGCAGCAGCGGGACCTCGGCCGGGGCCACCGATTCGATCTGGTTCTCGTATTCGTTGTGAAAATAGACGCCGCGAAAGAGAATCCGCTGGCCCCAGATGCTCTGCTCCACGCCTCCCTCGTAGGTGCGCGCAAACTCCGCGCCAATCGGATGCACCCCGAAGCGGGCGATGGCCGCGGCGCCTCCCGGCTGACGCAGCAGAAATCCGTACAGCGAACCGAACTGATCGCCGAGCGACGGCTCCTGGTATCCTTTGGCGAAGCCGAAGGTGATTTTCGTTCCGTGCATCAGGCCGTCGCCGGGCCTGACGGGATAATACGCAAGCCCCAGCTGCGGCGTTCCCACCGTGCCGAAGAGCTGGTTTTTCTCCACGCCTCCGCCCAGCGAGTAGAAGACCCGCCGGCGCACCTCGCCATGAAACTGGGCCGTGTAGTCGTAATTGGCCCGTTCGAGCGTCTCGTCGATGGCGTAGGCAGGGTCCTTCTCCGCCCCGCGTTCGTCTTCAAAGTGAAAGGCGAAGAGCGCTGCGGTGTGATACGGAAGCCTCCAGTCGCTCTGAAAATATAGCTGATCGCGGTTGTTCACCAGCTCCGACCGGTTGGGATATGTCCCGGCAAAATTGAGCAGAGCCTGGCCAGTGACCGAATAGCCGTTCGCGCCGGCGATTACGGTGTTGAAGCCGTAGTAATTGGTGGCGACAACGCCGTTCACTTTGGTGGAAATCGGAATTCCAGCGGGATAGAATGCCTGGTCCTCCTGCCGCTTCCGGGTCATGCCGTAGAGCAGCACGCTGTGCCAGATTTGCCGCTGGTTCTCGATGCTGGCGCTCAGGTAGGTTCCCTGATCGGATTGTTTTCCCGCATTGGCGATGCCATAAAAGTCGAAGGCGCCGGGAGCGCCCGTCCCCGAGTCGCTGTTGCGCGCGCTCACCCGCAACTGGGTTGCGGCGGTGATCGCTACGCCCAGATTGGCGGCCCCCGTGTCATCGTGATACTCATCCAGAGGAAGGTCGTTGGCGCTCTGAAAAGCGGAAAACCCGCCGTAATAGTCGAGGCGGTTGTGCGTGCCGCCCAGTTGCAACTGATTCCGGAACGAGCCAAACACTCCACCGTCGCCCTCGTAAAAAAGTGACGGAAAGGCTGTGCTGCCCCGGGGGGTGCTCAGGCTGAGAACGCCGGAGGCCGCATCCGAACCGTAGAGCACGCTGTTCGGACCGCGATAGAGCTCAAACTGGCCCACCCCCAGCGTGGCCACGTTGGCGAAATCGAACTGGCCGCCGATGTCCTCGACGGGGTTGCCATCCAGTACGATCCTGTTCGAGTCGGAATTGCCTCCTCGGATGAAGAGCGTGGCCGGGCCGCCGTATTGTCCCTGCTGCACCATAAAGACGCCGGGAGCCTGGCGCAGCGAATCGATGAGGTCAATTCGGCTGGCAAACTCTCCGCTGCGGACCACCGAGGTCTGCGCGCTCGCCTCGGCCTGCGGCGTCGGCGTTCCGGTCGGCGTCACCACCAGATTCCGGCGCGCTTGCTCGCCCTCCATCACCACGTCTTCCTGGTGGAGTCCGACCGGTTCGGCATAGAAGCTGTGAGCCTCCGTCTGTCGGAAGCCCTGCGCCGATACGATGACATAGAATCGCCCTCCGGTCCCCGTAGTGAGACGATAGGTTCCGTCATTCTGCGTGAGCACGTCGGCGACGACGCGCCCGTTCTGCACCAGGGCGACGGTAGCGTGCACGATTCCGGCGCCCAGCGAGTCGGTCACCTTCCCGGTGACAATAGCAGCGCGCAAAGGGATGGCGGAGAGCAGCAGCGGTAGGCCGCGCAGGAGCGCGATCAAGATGCGACGCGGCGGGAGACGGCAGCCACCGGAGCGGCGTTGCTTTGACCGGGCCGGGGTAGGCATCAACGCAACCGCTTCCTTCCCATCGGCCTGCTCCGGCGACTCCTTGGGTTCCCCCGGCGGACGATTGGGGTGGTGACCCCGGGAAGACTCGAACTTCCGACAAACAGTTTAGGAAACTGCTGCTCTATCCACCTGAGCTACGGGGCCACGTCTTGCAATTCATTTATTTTATTTGATTTATATAAATCTTCTGGCTCGAAATCGGGGGCCCGTTTTCGGCTCGTGACCGATTTGGTAACCGCTTCCTTTTCGCATCGATCCACCTTTCCGGCCAATTCCCGTAACTGCTTGGACATGGAGGCGGTCGCAAGCCGGCCCACGGCCGCGCGCGTATGCTGCGGCGCCAAGCGCGCGCACCGCATCGTCATCTGCATGCTGCGGCGTCCCATCAGTTCGGCAACCGTGCGGAGGGAAACCCCCGCCATGACCAGCCTACTTGCGAACGTATGTCGCTTGCAATGCCAGGAGTAATCCTTGAATTTGGCTTTGGTCAGAGCCTCGTTGAACCAGCGCCGGTAATTGTGCTGCGCGTCCTTATCGGCGTCGCGGATCACCTATGCCGACTCGTCCAGGACCGCGCCTTTCTCCTTTTGCATAGCCCGATCATTCTCCCTCCTGCGCCATCTTTCTTCCCTGTAGAGTCCGCAGAGCGACAGCGTTGCGCGGCGATGGCCTGTCCGGTGCATTGCGCCAGTGGGATTGTTCTTGTTCGTGTAGCGCAACGGGAGTGGAGATGTCTGCCCATCCCTCCACGACCGGGTAACAGGCCGATAGCAAGCAGACAGCCGCCGCAAGCTGTTCAAGATAGGCGGCGTCATTCGCCTCGGCGCGCGCCGCATCGTGTTGGAAATGCCTGCCTGCACCCATCTTGCCCGCAAGGTCGCGGCTGGATCTCAAGCTGTCTCCCGGCAAACACAATCGCCGCTCGCGCAAACCCGAAACTCGAAATCACCCTTCCGGAGTCGATGCCTTTGAGAGATTGCGGCAAGGGATCCAAAGCGCGCCAGGGCGGGAGATCGGACCAGCCGCACGGGAGAGAGCGGGGCTCCAGGCCAAGCTCAGTCCAGGGCCTGCTCCAGATCGGCCAGCAGATCCCCGGCGTCTTCAATTCCGGTGGAAATGCGCAGCATGCCGTCGCCGATGCCGATCCTGGCCCGCTCCTCCGCGCCAAGCGCGGCATGGGTCATGCTGGCCGGGTGCGAGACCAGCGTCTCGACCCCGCCCAGCGACTCGCCCACGGTGCATACGCGGAGCCGCCGCAAAACCCGATTGGCCTCCTCCAGCGATCCGGTATCGAAGGTGACGACCGCGCCGAAGCCCGACATCTGTCTCCGAGCCAGTTCGTGCTGCGGATGGCTGGGGAGGCCGGGATAGAAGACGGAGCGAACTTTTGGATGCTTCGCCAGAAACTCCGCGACGGCGGCGCCGTTGGCCTCGTGCTGCTTCATGCGCACAGCCAGCGTCTTGACGCCGCGAAGCACCAGGAAACACTCAAACGGCGAAAGAATGCCGCCTGCGCATTTCTGCACGAAAGCGAAGGTCTCCCGATGCCTCGGCGTAGAGCCCACCAGCACCCCGCCCAGCCCATCGCTGTGGCCGTTGAGGAACTTGGTGGTGGAGTGCATCACAATGTCCGCGCCCTGCTCCAGGGGCCGTTGAAAGTAGGGAGACATGAAGGTGCTATCGACGCTTAAATCCAGGATCCCGTCGCCGGCATTGCGGTGTTCCCGGCAGATTTCCGCGACGGCCCGGATATCGGAGATCTGCATCAGGGGATTGGTCGGCGTTTCGATGTGGACCAGCCGGGTATTGGGGCGCAGGGCCCGGCGCACATTCTCCGCATTCGTGGTGTCCACGTAGCTGAAGTCGATTCCGTACCGGGAAACGATCTCGTTGAACAGGCGCGGCGTGCCGCCATAGACGTTGGAGCCGCACAGCACGTGGTCGCCGCTCCTCAGCATGGTCACCAGAGCCGAAATGGCGGCCATGCCGCTGGCGAAGACGTGGGCCGAGCTTCCGCCCTCCAGCGAAGCCAGATTCAGCTCCAGCGCCGTGCGGGTCGGATTGGAGACCCGCGAATATTCATACCCCTTATGCCTTCCAATCTCTTCCTGCGCATAGGTGGAGGAGGCATAGATGGGCACGTTCACCGCTCCGGTGAGCGGGTCGGCAGACTGCCCGTCGTGAATGGCGCGGGTCGAGAATCCATGCCGCCCGGGCGTGGCGGGATTCATGGCGTCCCCCCCGGGCGGGCCGTCTCACCCGGCCGGTCCAGGTGGGGCAGCGAGGCGGTGAGCGTCCGCGACGGCGCGGACCGCCCCGGAGCGAGCGGAGGGAGAGGCGAGCCCCTGGCCCCGGTCCCATGCGGCCGGACGGCGGGCTTCAACCCCAGTTGCAGCTCCGGGGCGCCATCGCGGGCGAGAACCACATGGAACATGCCGGTCTCAAAGCCCGCCGCGCTCACCCGGATATAGTGGAGCTTCTTCCTGGTCGCCGGCTTCAGGCTGAAATGCCCATGGTAGTCGGTTCGCGTGGAGTTCAGAACATTCATCCATCCGGGATCGCACTCCTCCACCAGAACGGTGGAAAGAAAGGTCGCATTCTGGCCCGCGATGTGGACCGAACCGGCAAGCTTTTGCACGAGAAACGGATGGTCTACAGAACCGTCCGGGCTTTCCTGAGCCGCCGCCCGCAGGCCAAGCGGCAGCAATAGTAATACGAAAGCGGCGCACCGCCGCAACAAGTGTTTCAACTCCCCCCCTCGAAGATTTTCTTTGACAGATAGCGCTCCGCCGAATCGGGAATGATGGTTGCAATGCGTCCGCCGGGGCCGACGCGCGCGGCGACGAGAATCGAGGCGGAGACCATGGCCCCGCCACTCGATCCCGCCGGAACTCCCTCCTCGGCGGCCAGCCGGCGGACTGCGGCAAAGGCCTCCTCATCGGGCACGCAGAGGATTTCATCGCAATATTCGCGATGAAAGGTCCGGGGAACGAACGATACGCCAATTCCCTCCACCTTGTGAGGGCCAGGCCGACCGCCCTGGAGAATCGAGCCCTGCGGCTCGACGGCGATGGTTTGAATCCCGGGATCGCGCTCCTTCAGAAACCGGGCAATGCCGGAAAATGTGCCGCCGGTGCCCACGCCGGCCACAAAGGCGTCCAGGCGACCCTCCATCTGCCGCCAGATCTCAGGCGCCGTCGTTGCGTAATGGAAGTCGGGATTGGCGGCGTTTTCAAACTGCAAGGCGGCGAAAGCGCCCGGAATCTCCGCGGCTGCGGCCCGGCAGTGTCGAATGGCGCCGGCCATGCCTTCCGCCTCCGGCGTGCGGACCACGGTCGCCCCGAAGCCGCGCATCAACTGACACTTCTCCTCCGCGAAGCCTTCGGGCACAAAGAGCAGAACCTTGTAACCGCGGTTCACTCCCACCAGAGCCAGACCGACTCCGGTATTCCCAGCCGTGGCCTCGGCGATCGTCGATCCGGGACTGAGCAGGCCGCGGCGCTCCGCATCGAGGATCATGCCCAGCGCCGCGCGGTCTTTGACGCTTCCTCCCGGATTCAGGTATTCCAGCTTGGCGAAGATCTGCGCCCCGCCCGGCGGTTCGATTCTGCGCAACCGGAGCATGGGAGTGAGCCCCACCAGGTCCGCCACATTGGCCGCCACGCTCAGTGCGTGGCCAGGGCTCTCGCTCATTTCACTCCCTGGGAGCTTGTTGAAAAGCAGATTTGCGGAGGGTCAAAAGCCCCGCCATTTGGGGTGAGGGGTTCGCCAGAGAACAAGATCCGGCGGCTCGATCGTTGCTTCGGCGCGTTTTTCAACAAACTCCCAGGAACTCGACCCGCGACTTGTACCAGGCCTTCCAACCCAAACTCAACCGTGGCTGCGGCTCTCCCAGGGCGTCGCCAGTTCTATCCTGACCCCTTCGCCGTTCCCTGCGAGGACCGCGCTGAGGCCGTTATCGGCGCTCCCCGCAGCTTCGAGAGCCGGCGCCTCCGGACCAGGACGGAGGACGGGAACCAGGACGGGGACGCCGACCGACGCCCGGCTCGGCCTCCGCTACCTGGAAGCGTCCTGCACGCGCTCCGACCGCTCCGCCGCGGCGGTAACGCTCTTGCTGTTTGGATAGTAGCCCGTCCGCGTGCGCACCGTCAGCTTGCCGTACCCTTTGGCTTTCGCTTCCACCCGAACAACCCGGAATCCGCCTTGACTGGAGGGTTTGGTCGAGTGATATCCGATAGTGTATTGCTGGCGGATGTCATGGGCCACCTCACCGGCGATGTCATCGACCTCATCGAGGCTCTTGGGAAAAAAGGCGATGCCGCCCGTTTCATCCGCCAGCACCTGCAGCGCGCGCCGGGCGCGATGCGCCTCGCGCCCTCCGTCTTCGTCGTCGTACAGCAGCCCGATGCAGTAGACGACGGGCCCTTCCAGCGACTGGATCCGGCGCACCGTGTCCTCCAGGGTTGTGCTGGAGGCGTTGTCCTCGCCATCGGTAATCACCAGCAGCACCTGTTTCGGACGCGTCGCGTTCCGCGTCAGATAATCGGCCGACGCCATGATGGCGTCGTACAGGGCGGTGCCGCCCTTGGAGTCGATATGCGAGAGCCCGTCTCGCAGCTTGCCCACGTCGGAGGTAAAGTCCTGGTCGATATACGCTTCGTCGGAAAAATTCACGATGAAGGTTTCGTCCTGCGGATTGGAAAAATGCACCAGATCGAGCGCCGAACTGTTGACGGCCTGGCGCTTGGTGCGCATGGAGCCGGAGTTGTCCACCAGGATGCCGAGCGAAATGGGAATGTCCTGGTGCTGAAACGAGCTGATGGTTTGCAATACGCCGTCTTCGTATACCTTGAAATCGTCCTTGTTCAGATCCGTCACCAGCCGCTGCTTTTCGTCGAAGACGGTTGCGTACATGACCACTTCCTCGACGTTTCGCTGCAAGGTGAACTGGCCATTGCGGTTGCGGGACAGGGTCGTGCCGGCCTGCGGCTGCGCAGGGGCGGGGGACGCCGCCGGAGCCGCGTCGGGGGAGGCGACCGGATCCCGGTCCACATTCAGGGGCGGCTGGCTCTCCGGCTGGACGGGCGAAGCAGCCTGCGGCGTGGCGGGAACCGCGCCGAAGGCCAGGAAAACGGCCAGCGCCAGGAAAAGCCAAGCCCGAATTCGACTATTGCAGCGGGGCATAGTATCCGGTGCGGGCATGGATGGTGAGCTGGGGCAGACCTGGTGGAGGAACCAGCTTTACCTTCAATCTACGCCACTTGCCGTCCCGTTTGGCGTCCTCCGGGGTGTACCCCAGCACGTACTCGTTGCGCAGCTCCGCGCTGATCTTGGTTGCGATGTCCTCCATGTCGGCAACGTTGTCTACGCGGAAAAGCTGGCCGCCGGTCTCGCCGCTGATATCCTGCAGCAGCGCCGGCCCCACCTGTTCCTCATGCGTCGGCGCGTATTGATCGAAGATCCCAATGGAGTAAATCTGGACGTCGGACTCCCTCACGGCGGCGCGCACCTCGCTTTCCGTATAGCGGCTTCGGTTGTCGCCCCCATCTGAGACCACCAGAAGCGCTTTCCTCGGGTACGCCGCCTGCTTCATTTTATTCAAACCGAAGTAGATGGCGTCCAGCAAGGCGGTCAGACGCCCGGGACGCAGAGTCATCAACCGGGCCTCGATGTTGTCCACGTCGGGGGTAAAGTCCTCCACCAGCTCCGGCCGGTCGTTGAAGCCAATCACGAAAAACTCATCCTGCGGGTTCGCGGTGTGCAGAAACTCGATGATGGAATTGCGCGCCCGGTTGATCTTGTCCGTCATGCTTCCGCTCAAATCGAAGATGATCCCGATGGAAACCGGAGCATCCTCCGAAGAGAAGCTCTTGATCTTTTGCTGGGCATTGTTCTCGAACACAAAGAAGTCCTGCCTCTCCAGGCCGGTGACCAGACGGTTGCTGGGGTCCGTTACGATCACCGGCACCAGCACCAGATTCACATCCACGCGGATCCGCTCGTCCGGCCTGGCGCTGAGCGCAGGCCGGCCCTCGAGCGGCTGCGGACCGGCATGGGCAGCCGCGGCGGCGGGCTGCGCCGGCTCGGCGACCGGGGCATGCACTTCGTTCAGCGGATCCTGAGTCCAGCCCGGGGACGCGGAAGAGAGCAACGCCGCCAGGAGAAGCGCAGGCAGGGATTCGGTCCGTCGCGCCGGCCCCGGCCGGGAGGCCCGCATACCCCAAGGCAATCCGCGGGCCGCTCCGCCGGGTGGTCTCAGCGTGACATCTCGCTCAGCCGGGAGTGGCATACGCCAGGGCCTCTTCAGGTGAATGCTAGCACGGCCGGATTTCAGTCTCCCCTCCCGCTCGCCCTGCTGATTTGGATGCGATCACACTCGCGACGGCAACTCCCGCGGGATCCCGCCCGGAGCAAACAGCGGCCGCGCCGGATGCGCGCTGCGCACTCAGGTACAATCTGGCAGGTACCGCTGGGGAACTGGAGACGGAACGCCTTGCCTCCCAATTCTCCGATCTGGAGTCGCACGCAAGCATGGCCCGCATTTACCCGTTTCGCGCATTTCGCTACAACCCATCTCTGGTCCGCCTTGAAGACGTAGTGACCCAGCCCTACGACAAAATCACTCCGGCCATGCAGCAGGCCTACTACCAGCGAAGCCCGTACAATCTGGTGCGCATCATCCTCGGACTCCCCGAGCTCTTCGACGAGCCCGGCAAATACGACGTGTACACGCGCGCCGCCAGGGAGCTTCGCGACTGGAGCCGTTCGGGCGTCCTCACCCAGGAAAAGGATCCCTGCATCTTCGCCTATTCGCAGCGCTTCACGGTTCCCGGCGGCGACGGCAGGATGATGGAGAGGCGGGCCTTCATCGCCCTGGGCGAGCTCTGCGAGTACAACCAGAACATCGTGTTCCGGCATGAGCAGACGCTTTCCAAACCGAAATCCGACCGGCTGAATCTTTTACGCGCAACCCGGGCCCATTTCGGGCAGATCTTCATGCTCTATTCCGACCCCGGCCTCACCGCGGAAAAGATTCTATTTTCCGGAACGGCGGCGCCCGATATTGAAGTCGTGGACGAGAACGGAGTCATACACAAGGTCTGGAAGATCTCCGATCCCAGCACCATCAATATCCTTCTGGGCTCGATGGAAGACAAGAAGCTGATCATCGCCGACGGCCATCACCGCTACGAAACGGCGCTGGCCTATTCCCGGGAGCGCGCCCCGGAGACCATTGCGCGCACGGAGCGCAACCCGGCGAACAGCTCGCCCCAGCCCCCCTACCCGGAGGCCGCGGTCATGATGAGCTTCGTCAACATGGATTCCGACGGCATTGCGATTCTGCCCACCCACCGGGTCGTTTTCGGACTTCCGAAATTTTCCAGCAGCGAGTTTGTGGAGAGCGCAAAGCCCTACTTCGCCATCGAGCCGGCGGCCGAGGGCGACGCCGCGGCTCTGCTGCGGCAGCTTGGCCCCATGCGGGAGACCGCCTTCATCGCGGTGACCGCGGACGGCCGCTGGCTACTGCGCGCCAGGCCGGAGGCGATTGCCCGCGAGCTGGCCTCCCTGGGCGAACGGCAGCGCCGCCTGGACCTGGTGCAACTGCATCACCTGGTGCTGGAGAAGCTTCTCGGCATCTCCCCGGAGGCGATACGGGAGCAGCGCAATCTCCGCTACCTGCGGGACGCCGGCGAGGCGCTGGAGCAGGTGCAGCGGAAGCAGGCGGACGTGGCGTTTTTGACCAACCCGGTAACTTCGGGCCAATTGCGGGAGGTACCCTTCGCCGGCGAAGTGATCCCGCAGAAGCCCACCGATTTCTATCCCAAGCTTTTGAGCGGTCTCGCCATCTATGCGTTGGATTGACGCCTGGCGCCCGGCCTGCCTCACGGCCTGCCTGCTTTACGCCCTGCAACCGGCCGGGGCCGGGCAGCCTCCGGCTGCGGCCGGGGCCGTTCCGCAGGCCTCCGCCCCGAGTACTCCGAGTCAGACGCCAACGCCCTCCCGCCCGCAAACCCATTTTGTGGTGGCGATCGACGCCGCCCACGGAGGCAACGACGCAGGAGCCCGTCTGAGCGATCGCCTGCTGGAGAAGGATCTGGTCCTCGCCCTTTCCGTCCGGCTTCGCTCCATGCTGAGCGCGCGCGGAGTTCCGGTGGTCACTACCCGGGAATTTGACACGGCGATGCCCGCGGTAAACCGGGCCGACATCGCAAACCGCGCCGTGGCCGCCGCCTGCCTGACGCTGCACGCCACCAGCAGCGGAACCGGCGTGCATCTCTTCACCAGCTCGCTCACTCCCATCCCCTTAACCCGTTTTCTTCCCTGGGACACGGCGCAGGGCGCCTATACGGAGAGCAGCCTGAAGCTGGCCTCGGAGGTCGACGCGGCCATGCAGCAGGCGGAGATCCCGGTAACCCTGGGCCGGGTGGCGATCGAACCGCTGGACAGCTTCGCCTGCCCGGCGGTGGCCATCGAACTGGCGCCCCTGGCCGGCCGGTCGGTAACTCCAATCACCGACCCCGAGTATCAGAGCCGCGTGGTCTCGGCGATCGCCGCCGCCATCGAGCAGTGGCGGAGCGGCTGGAGGCAACAGCCGTGATCTCCCGCACGCAGCGAATCCTCTTCTGGCTTCTGCTGGTCAGCTCCGTCGTCATGTCCGTCACGCTGCTGCGTCTGCGCGAGCGAGCGCACGACCGCCTGCTGGCGACGGCGGACACCCTTTCTCCGAGTCTCCCCGTGGAGAGCCGGCCGCAATCCGTCACTTTAATGATTGCCAACGATATGGACGGCTCCATGTACGCCGCCGTGCGGCTCCTGCCCCTGCCCGCCGACCGAAACGCCCGGGCGCACGTCGTCCTGCAGCGTCTGATCCAGGAATACGCACAGCCCGGATCGCCGCATCCGATCGCGCCGAACAACGGCGTCTCCGGCGTGTTTTTTATGCCGCTCTCCGCGCCGGAAAACTCGGGCCGGCCCGGGGTTCTGGCGGTGGTCGATCTGAGCGAGTCCTTCGCCGCCGCCCATCCCTCCGGAATCGAGCCGGAGATGCTCACGCTGCTCTCCATCCTGGGGACGCTGCACGCCAATTTCCCTGAGATTGATCAGGTCCGCTTTCTGGTCGGCGGACAGCCGCGGGAGACGCTGGCCGGGCACGCCGACCTTTCCCGCGCCTATCTCGCCTCCGACGCTCCGGGGATCAAGCACCTGTGAGCGTCCAGCGGTGGAAGATCGGCGTCTTCGATTCCGGCTTTGGCGGACTCACCGTTCTCCGAGCCCTGCTGCGCCGCCTCCCCGAGGCCGATTATCTCTATCTGGGAGACACGGCGCGGCTTCCCTACGGCTCCAAGTCCCGCGAAACGATCGTTCGCTACGCCCTGTCCAGCACGCGATTCCTGATTGACCAGGGAGCCGATTTCCTGGTGATCGCCTGCAACACGGCCAGCGCGCTGGCCTTCGATGCGATTCGCGCCGCCTCGCCGGTTCCGGTGCTGGGCGTGATTGAAACGGGCGCCGATGAGGCTCGGCGCAGCTCCCGCACCGGGGACATTCTGGTGATCGGCACCGCGGCCACCATCGAGAGCCATGCCTACGCGGCGGCCTGTCGGGAACGCGGCCTGAGGGCGCTCGAAAAAGCCTGTCCGCTGCTGGTTCCGCTGGTGGAGGAGGGCTGGCTCGACCATCCCGTCACTCGGGAAGTCGTGCGCATCTACATGGACGAGCTCCTCGGGCAGGCTCGGCAATCCGATTCCCACCCCGACGTTCTGGTGCTGGGCTGCACGCACTATCCGTTGCTGCGCCCGGCGATCGAAGCGGCCGCGGCGGCCGGCCTCCGCGTCCTCGATTCGGCCGAGGCCACGGCGGCCGAGGCGGTGCGCAGGCTGAAATCCGCGGAATCCGCTCCTCGCTCCGTCACCCCGGGCCAGCGCCGCTTTTTCGCCACCGACTCGATCGCCAAGTTTCAGAGCCTGGGCGCGCGCTTTCTCGAGAGTCCGGTCGAAGATATCGTGCTGGTGGATCTGGGCGGCTGATATATCCTGACTGGTGCGCGATCTAGAGGATGAGGAGCAAGAAATAATGATCGATCTAAAGGGGCGGACAGCGGTTGTATTCGGGTTGGCGAATAAGCGGAGCATCGCCTGGGCGATCGTGCAGAGCCTGGCCGACGCGGGCGCCCGGATTGCCGTCTGTTACCAGAATGAACGTCTTCGCCCGGAGGCCGAGGATCTGGCGAAAGAGCTTCCGGACGCCGCCATCTACCAATGCGACGTGCAAAACGAAGAGGAGATCGATGCCGTCTTCGCCCGGCTCAAGGATCGTTACGGCAAACTCCACACCCTGGTGCACAGCATCGCCTTCGCTCCACCCGAGGCGCTGAACAACGAGTTCCTCGACACCAGCCGCGAAGCCTTCCGCGTTGCTCAGGAAGTGAGCGTTTACTCGCTCATCGCCCTCAGCCGGGCCGCTGCCCCCTTGATGACCGAAGGCGGCAGCATTCTCACTCTCACCTATTACGGCGCGGAGAAGGTGGTGCCCCGCTACAACGTGATGGGAGTCGCCAAGGCTGCGCTGGAGGCCACCGTTCGTTATCTGGCCTCGGATCTGGGCCCCAAAAAGATCCGGGTCAACGCCATATCCGCCGGACCCATCAAGACTCTGGCCGCGCGCGGCATCGGAGGTCTCTCCGACATGCTGAGACTTCACGCCGAGCGCTCGCCCCTCAAGCGGAATGTGGAACGATCCGAGGTAGGAGGCGCGGCGCTTTTTCTCGCCTCCGATCTGGCCGCAGGCATCACCGGCGAAGTGCTCTATGTGGATTGCGGATACAACATCATGGGCTTCTGAGCGCGGGTTGAAGGACGCGCGGAAGCAACGAGCAAGGCGTCCGCGCTTATGCGCGCCGCGCATGCGGCTTTTTACGGCTGCTTGTCTTTGAAGGTGAGCGTGATGACGCGGGCCTCTTCTCCGGAGTGCTCGATCGCAATCTCTCCCGTGCTCCGCTTGACCAGGCTGGGAAACTTCTCTCCCCACTCAATCAGCAGAATCGCGTCTTCGGAGGCCATTTCCTCGATGCCCAGCGTATCCAGTTGGCGCTCGTTCTCGATGCGATAGAGATCCAGGTGGTAGAGTTCGACAGGCCCCTGGTCTCCGTCTCCGCCGTTTCGCCTTCCCTGGTACTCGTGAACCAGAGTGAAGGTCGGGCTGGTGACCTCATCGGGATCCGCCGCGCCCAGAGCGTCCGCAATGCCCTTGACCAGCGTGGTCTTTCCGGCGCCCAGCTCTCCGCGAAGGATCAGGAGCTGAGGCGGCTTCAGCCAGCCGGCGATCTCGCGGCCGGCGGCGACCGTCTCCCCGCTGCTCTTGGTCTCGAAACGCCGGCGCATCACAGCCCGGGCCTCATGCTTCCGGGAAGTCCCTGCAGCCAGGTCTGCCCTTCGCGATCCTCGGCGGCAAAGCCGAATGCCTCATACAGGCGGGAAACCGTATCCATGGCCAGCAGGGTGTGCTGGTCCTGCCTGCGGACGGCGCAATCGGCGGCCAGACCATGCAGATATACGGCCGCATTCACCGCCTCGGCCGGCTGCTCCGGATGCTGGGCCAGCAGCGCCGCCAGGATGCCGGTGAGGATATCTCCACTGCCCCCCTTGGCCATGCCCGGATTCCCCGTGGTGTTGACCGCCATGCCTCCATCCGGATGCGCGATCAGGGTTCGCCAGCCTTTGAGCACCAGGGTGACGTGATGCCTTGCGGAAAATTCCCGCGCCAGACCTTCGCGGTCTCCTTCCACCTCGGCAATGGAATTACCGCAGAGCCGCGCCATCTCTCCTGGATGCGGAGTAAAGACGAGCACCCTGCCGCGGCCCTGCATGCGATTCAGGAGGCGATCGGGGTGGCGGGCCAGAATGTTCAGCGCGTCGGCGTCCACAACCATCGGCAGGCTGCACCGGTCCAGCAGCCCGAGCACGAATTCGGCCGTCTCCGGCTCCTGACCGATTCCCGGCCCCAGCGCAATCGCCGTTTTCCTTTCCAGCAGGGCTTCCAGAAGACCCGGCGCCAGATTCCCGGCTGCAATCTCTCCGTTTGCTCCCTCAAGGAGTGGAAGGGTCATCAGCTCGGGCGCGACGCCGGCCACCGCCGGCACAGCGGAGGCCGGAACCGCCGCTGTCACCAGACCCGCTCCCGCTCGCAGCGCGGCGTAGGAGGTCATCGCCGGCGCGCCGGTCTTGCCCCTGCCGCCCCCGATGACCAGGACGTGCCCGAACAGACCTTTATTGGAGACTACAGGCCGTGGACGGTCCACGATCTTTTTTGAGCTGCCCGACCACCTCAGGCCGGCGGATTGCGGAATCGCCTGGGCCGGGGACCCGATGGCCGCCACCACGACCGGCCCCTGCTGCAGATTCCCCGGTCTCGTCAATCGGCCGCCCTGGGTGAGCATTCCGAAGATGTGCGCGGGCTTGGGCGCGGTGAAGGTTACGACGGCATCCGCCCGAAACGCTCCCTCCGCGTGAAGGCTTCGCGAATCCGCATTCCAGCCCGAAGGCACGTCGACGGCAACCACCGGAATCTCGGGATAGCGGAGAAGCATCTGGCCGCAGGCGGTCGCCAGCTCCCGCATCGGAGGATGAAAGCCGGCGCCCAGGACCGCGTCCAGAAACACATCGCTGCCGGCGAAGAGACCCCGGATCTCCTCGCGTTCGAAGTCCGCCGCGGAGCGCACAGCATGCGGCGTCTTCGCCAGTTTGTCCAGCATCCGCCGGGCGTCGCCCGCAACCTCCGCCGGCTCGCCCACAACCACCACCTCCACCTGACGGCCCGCCTCCGCCAGATACCGCGCAGCCACGAATCCGTCTCCTCCGTTATTCCCCTTGCCGCACAGAGCGATCACCCGGAGGCAATGCGGCAGCTCGCGCAGGACGAACCGCGCGACCGCCCGCCCGGCGTTCTCCATGAGCTCGTGGGATGGCACGCCAAAGCGCTCGGCCGTGACCCGGTCGACGCATCGCATTTCCTCGGCAGTCAGTATCCGCATGCCGGTATCCCGTGGCCCTGGATGGGACGCTCCCTGGATTGGAAGCCCACAGGTTAGCTATATCACCACTTCCACATCGGATGCGGGGAGTCGGGCGGCTCCGACCTGGGCGGAACTGTCTGCTATTGACTCACGCCCACAGCCGGGCTGGAGGCGGAGGCCGGCTCGCTGTCCGCCAGGCTCTTCTGCGCAAAGTAGCTGTGCTCCCACAGATTGCGATAGAAGATCCCGCTCAGCTCCGCCGCCTTAGGCCCGAAGGTAGGCCGGCCGCCCTCCAGAAAGAAGACCGTAACAATGCGGCCATAGGACGTGTTCGCGAAGGAGGCAAACCATCCGAAACGGGTTCCGTTGTTCGAGCAGGTCCCCGTTTTGCCCAGGATCGGCAGTTCCTTGAAATTGGTTCGCAGCAGCCGCGCCGTGCCGTAATCGACGGCGCCCTCCATGCCATCGCTGATTTCGGGAATCAGGTTGGCGATGTCGAGCGTCCTCTTGATCTTCGGCTGGAAGTCAAGCACCTCGGCGGGGCTGGTGGGGTGTTGCAGATAGTAGAGCGTGCCGCCGTTGGCGATCGCCGAGACCAGCGCGCCCAACTGCAGCGGGGTCATGGAAACTCCCTGGCCGAAGGAGCACATGCGGCCGACGCCGCCCTCTTTGTCGGGAATGGCCTGGTCGGGATAACTGCCAAGCTGCTCGCCGGAAATATTCCAGCCGGCCAGTTCGCCCAGCCCGAAGGCGTTGGCGTAGTGGCGCACCCGTTCAAAGCCGAGGCGGCGGCCCAGCGTCTCAAAATAAAGATTGTTGGAATGAGCCAGCGCCTCGGTCATATTCACTCGATAGTTGCCGCCCAGATTCACCGGAGTGTCCTTGGTGACAATGCCCTCTTCGAGTGCGGCCAGCGCAACGGAGATCTTGATGGTCGAGCAGGGCTCGGCGCCGCTGGAAAGGGCCAGCCGCTGGTTGACCATGGCCAGAATCCGCCCATTGGCGGGGTCGATGGCCACGACCGTTCCGTTCATGTTGCCCAGGGCATCGATGGCGGCCTGGCGCACTGTCGGATCTTCCCCTCCGGTAACGTCGCCGGCGGTGATGTCGGTGTCGACAAAAGAACTGGCGGTGAAACGCTCATAGTAGCGATGCCGCACCGGGCCTCTGCGGCGAACATAGGTTCTCCGGCTGCGGGATTGCGCGGTGCGTTGAATGCCGGCTGCCTGGCTTCCTGTTCTTTGCGCCCCTGCGTGTTGCGCCGTTGTATGTTGCGCAGTAGCGGGCGAGCCGGTGGCGTGGTGCGCCGGTCGGCGCGCACGCCGCGCCCGGGACCGCCGATGGCGGGTGCTGGCGTGGCGCCCGGGTTGCGCGGCTGGGGCGGTCTGCCCGGATGGGGCGGATTGCGACGATTGCGCCGGCGGAACCGACGCGGCCTCCGCCGGCGCGGCCAGACACAGCCCGAGCCCGAGAACCGAAAGCAGAAGGGAACGAAGCAAATTTGGACTATTCAAATCGGACCACCCCGGAACCGCCGCCCTTCCAGCCCCATGCTACGCGCGACGCCTGTCACGCTCGCCCGAAGCTTTCATCAAT
>JAJYZK010000001.1:1002-6988 GCA_021799945.1 Acidobacteriota bacterium | reverse complement strand
CTTGGCGCCTCGGAGCCAATGGCCCACCATATGGATCCCCGTAGCTCAGAGCGCGGGGTTCAGAGCGCCGCATCCGATCCGTTCCGGCCTCCAATTGCGCGCGGCGCGCTCTTCCTCTTAATTTAACCGCAATTCCAGAGGGAAGACTCGCGCTTTCAAGTATTCCGACGAACCCTATTCTCTGTCCGTACTACTTTGGCTGCACCACGGTAACCCGATCGGGAGCGGTGAGCCGCAGCGAAACGAAACACCGGCGCGCTGAGCCGCTTCTCCCCTCAGAGGCCGCCCCGGCGCATAAAGGCGGGAATATCCAGATTGTCCAGTTGCTGCTCGTGAGGGTCGATAGGCTCCATGGCGTCCATCGATCCCGGCGGAGAGACCAGGCGGCCGGCCGAGCGCGGTTGCGATTCGTAATCGGGCACGATGCGGGCATATTCTTCCTCTTCCTCGAAGGCTCCCTTCGGCGCCGTCGCCGACGCGGAACGAGAGGGCTCAGCCGCCATGGACGAGGAGGCAGAGGAGGCATAGGAAGGGGAAACGGCCGGCGAGTGGGGCTCCGCAGGCCTGGTCGGCGCTAAGCCCTCCTCGCGCCCGGGAAGCTCCAGGAAAGCATCCTCCGCCGGCTCCTCGCTGGCAAAGCGCGCCACGGTGGGCCGGGGTTGAACCCGCGGCGACGCGACATCGGCGAGGGTGCGGGAGCGGCGGCCCACCACCTCGGGCTTGAAGCCGGTCGCAATCACGGTGATCTTTACTTCGTCGCCCATGCCCTCATCCAGCACTGCGCCGAAGATGATATTGGCGTCGACATGCGCGGCGTTCTGAATCAGCGTGGAGGCCGCGTTCACCTCGCTCAGCTTCAGCGAGCTGGAGCCGCTGATGTTGATGAGAATGCCCCGTGCGCCGTCGATGGCCCCCGACTCCAGCAGCGGCGAGGCCATGGCGCACTGGGCGGCGGCGATGGCGCGATCTTCGCCGCTGCGCACCGCCGTGCCCATCACCGCATACCCCATGCCGGCCATGGTGGTCTTCACGTCCGCGAAGTCTCGATTGATGATGCCGGGAATGGTGATGATATCGGAAATGCCCTGCACGCCCTGCCGCAGCACGTCGTCGGCGATGCGGAAGGACTCGAAAAATCCGGCGTCGCGAGCCACAGCAAGCAGCTTTTCGTTGGGAATCACGATCATCGTATCGACGCCGTCCAGCAGTTCCTCCATGCCGCGCTCCGCCTGCTGCATGCGCCGCTTTCCTTCAAAGCCAAAGGGCCGGGTAACCACCGCAACGGTGAGGGCGCCCATCTCGCTGGCCAGCGACGCGATGACCGGCGCGGCCCCGGTGCCCGTTCCCCCGCCCAGCCCGGCGGTCACAAAGACCATGTCGGCCCCTTCCAGAGCCTCAATGATCTTTTCCGAGTCCTCCAGAGCGGCGCGTCTACCGATGTCCGGGTTGGCGCCTGCGCCCAGCCCGCTGGTGAGCTTGACTCCCAGTTGCAGCTTCACCGGCGCATGCGAACTCTGCAGAGCCTGAACGTCCGTGTTGGCCACAATGAATTCCACGCCTTCCAGTTTGGCGGCGATCATGCGATTGACGGCGTTTCCTCCTCCGCCGCCTACGCCGATGACTTTGATCTTCGCTCCCCGCGGAATCTCGTCGTTGTATTGAATGCGAATCTCCTCTGCTTGGCTCATTGGCGCCGGCTCCGTTCCTGTTACAGACTCCTTACAGACTCCCCGCGAAAATGGCGCGCAGCTTGGCGCGCAGCCCCTGATCTTCAGCCGCCTTCAGCACGCGTGTGCGGTGTGTATAGAGAAGCATGCCGATGGCGGTGGAAAACTCGGGTTGAATTAATTCCTGCGGCATCCGCGAGAGCGGCACCGGATATCCCAGCCGCGCGGGGACGCGGAGCAGGCTCTCCACCACTTCCAGCAAGCCGGCCAGCCGGGCCCCGCCGCCGGTTAGCACACAGCCGGAGCCCAGCGCGCCCAGCACTCCTCCCTGACGGAGATTCTCGCGCAGCAACTGCAGCAGCTCGCGGGCGCGCGGCTCCAGGATCTCGCTGAGCAGTCGCTGCCGGATATAACGGGGCGGCTGCGATCCTCCGCCCGCCATCTCCACCTCATTGCCGCTGGGCACCGCGGTCACGATACAGTTGCCGTACGCCGTCTTCAGATACTCGGCCTCCGGCACGGAGATGTGCAGCCCCACCGCAAGATCGCCGGTGAAGTGATCGCCGCCGATTGGAATCACTCCGGTATGCGCCACCGCGCCTTCGAAGAAAACCACAATCTCCGTGGAGCCTGCCCCAATTTCGATCAGGCAGGAACCGAGCTCGCGCTCATCGGCGGACACTGTCGCCTCCGCGGCGGCGACCGCCTCGAAGACCGTATCGGTCACCTCCAGCCCCGCCTTGTTGGCGCAAGTCACCACGTTCTGCACCGCGCTGGTGGATCCGGTCAGGATATGGAGGTTGACTTCCAGACGGCCGCCTACCATCCCCACCGGGTCGTGGATGCCCTGCTGCTCATCGAGGATGAATTGCTGCGGAAGCAGGTGAACGATCTCCCGGTCCGCGGGAAGCGGGACCGAGCGGGCGCGATCCACGGCGGCGCGGGCGTCCTCCCGGGTAATCTCCCGCAATCTGCCTCCCAGGCTGATGCCGCCCTGGCTGTTGACCCCCCGCACATGCGGGCCGCCCACCCCGGCGACGCATTGCGCGATCACCGACCCCGCCATGCGTTCGGCTTCGGTGGCCGCCTGATTGAAGGATCTACCGGCCGGGCGGAGGTCGCTGATGATTCCCTTGCGCATTCCGGCCGCATCCGCGACTCCATGAGCCCGATACCGCAGCGAGCCCTCGTGGATCTCGGCCACCAGAACTCTCGTTCTGGCGCTACCGGCATCCAGCACGGTGATCAGGTCGTCCCGTCTCTGGCTCACTTGGCCGCCTTCCGGTTCGTGCGAGGCTGCGCCTTCGTGCGGGTTGTCCGCGCGCCGGGGTCGGACGCGGAGGACTCACCGTCTCCGGAGACCATTCGCCCGGCCGCGGCCCCCGCGGTCTTGCGCATCTCCGCCTTGCGCATCTCCAGGACGGCCTGGTTGTCGTAGCGCAGGTCAACGGAAGCAAGCTGCGGATATTGCTGCCTCCACTCCGCCAGGTGCTCCCGATAGCGCCGGTAGCGGGCGAGGAAGTCGCTGTCGCCAAAGTGGACCTGGATGTCGGAACCCTGGGCCGGGAGCAGCGCCCGAATATCTTCCGGATCGGAAACATCGACCTCGCTGATCCGGTCGGAGACTCGCTCCGCTCCCGAATCCAGATCGCCGATGAATTGCCGGTAGAGTTGCATGCGCGCGGCGCGCAGGCTGGGAGGATCCGCCGCGGAGATGCCGGCGACCACGGGGAAGGAATAGCGCCGCGCGGACATAATGGCGGGAGGCAGATTCAATATCACTCCGTTCGCATCGATCAGGCCGATGGAATTGCCCACGCGGACGAAGGCGATCGGCGTCCGCTCCAGAATGGCCACCCGCAATTGGTTGGGAAGCAGCCGCATCACGGTCGCGTGTTCCACCCAGGGAAGCTCTTCCAGCGCGGCTCGGCGCCGGTTGAGGGGAACCAGAAAGATGTTGCGTCCGATGTCCGCGCTGAAGACGGCGAGCAACTGCCGCCGGCTGACCTCACTGTTACCCAGCATCTGGATCGACGAGGAGGATTCGATGCGGAAGCGCGGATCGCTGCGGAAGAACCGGGCGACGCGGTAGCCTAAGAAAAGGAGGAGGCCGAAGGCGGCCAGCGCTCCGAGAGCGGCGGCGATGCGGCCGATCCGGCTTCTGGGAAGGAGGCCGCGGCGCACCGGCACGCGGGAACGGGCGCGCAGAAAGACCTCTTCGTCTTCATCGCCATCCGCTTCCGCGTTCCCGCGAGGCGCCTCCGCCGGCCGGGAGATTTTCTCTCCGCGCGCCGTCTGCGAATGCAGGCCACGCTTCGACGCCGCGCGATAGAGCAGCCCCGCCGATTCCGCAGTCCGCACCGGGCCGTCGTCGGCCAAGACCGCGAGCCGCGTTCCATTTCCTTCGTTTTTTGCCACGCCCGAGCTAGGCCGTGAGATTCGCCAAGCAAACTATAGCGCGCTTCGCCGGCAAATGTAGCCGCGATTCCGGCAAATCCGCCGGGGTATCCCGATTGAGAAATAGCGCAGCGCGCGACGCCTCAAATCGACACATGCCAAGCTGACTCCACGGCAAGGCGCGCGCCCGCCTTTCTCCAACAAGCCTGACTGGAAAACTCAACCGGGCATTGTTGCGCGATGCGGAACGACGCAGGGAGGATGCAGGGAGGATGCGGCATGGCCGGCCTCAGCCTCCGGGCGGCGAGGTCTCCAATTCCTCCAGCGCCAGCGCCGCGACCTGGGAGATATTCCCTGCGCCCAGAGTGAGCACCACGTCTCCCTCCGATGCCTGAGCAATGGCCTGCCGCGCGGCCCCGGCAAAGCCTTCGGCATAAACCACGGCATCTCGGCCGCACGCGCGCACCAGCGCGCGTGCGTCGATGCCGGAGATCGGCTCCTCGCCCGCGGCGTAGACATCCAGAACCTGTACGCTGTCGGCCTCCCGAAGAACGGCGGCAAACTCCGGCATCAGGTCGCGCGTACGCGTGTAGCGATGGGGCCGGAAAATCACATGCACTCGCCGAAAGCCGCAATCGCGCGCCGCGAGCAGCGTGGCGGCAATCTCGGCCGGGTGGTGGCCGTAGTCGTCCACCACCGTCACTCCCCGCACCGCGCCTTTGGTTTGAAAGCGGCGATCGACTCCGCGATACCCTTCTAACGCCCGGGCGATGGACTCCCCGGCCACCTCAAGCTGCGTTCCGATCGCGATTGCGGCTGCCGCATTGAGCACGTTGTGCCGTCCGGGCACATGCAAGGCGAAAGGACCCAGAACGTCGCCCGCATACGCCACCTCAAAGCGCGCCCCCACGCCCTCGGACGGGAGCAGGCGCACGGCATAATCGGCCAGGTGCGACAGGCCATAGGTGAGCACCCGCCGCGTGACGCGGGGCAACAATGTCGCCAGCCGGGGGTCGTCCAGGCACACGGTGCAGGCTCCGTAGAAGGGCACGCGGTCGATGAACTCGATAAAGGCCGCTTCGACATCGGCCATGTCGCGGTAACAATCCATATGTTCGCGATCGATGTTCGTCACCACGGAGAGAATGGGAGAAAGCTTCAGAAACGAGCGGTCGCTTTCGTCCGCCTCGGCCACCAGGTACTGCGATCTTCCCAGCCGGGCGTTGGAGCCGATGGCGTCCACCCGTCCGCCGACGACCACCGTGGGATCCAGCCCACCCGCCGCCAGCACGCAGGCGATCATCGATGTGGTCGTGGTCTTGCCGTGCATTCCGGCAACGGCGATTCCATATTTGATCCGCATCAGCTCGGCCAGCATCTCGGCCCGTGGAATCACTGGAATCTTGCGCCTGCGCGCCTCCAGAATCTCCGGGTTCTGCGGGCTTACGGCGGAGCTGGCGACCACCACTCCGGAACCGATGACATTGGCCTCGACGTGCCCGGCGAAAACGGTCGCCCCTAGAGCCGTCAACCGCTCGGTAACCGAAGTAAGCCGCAGATCGGAGCCGGAGACGGCATAGCCGAGGTTGAGCAGAATCTCCGCGATGCCGCTCATCCCGATTCCGCCAATACCAATGAAATGAACGCGTTGTGCCTTCGCAAACATGGCGGCCTGGAATGGAGCGATCCGGAAGAGACTCAACCGTCTCTATAATGTAGCAAACGGGCCGCCGGAATCCGGCGGCCCGGCATGCGGCTGCGGCCAAGCCGCTGTTGCTCCCGAGTTTTCGCAACTTCTTTCGGAAATGCTGGTTCTAATTACTGGGCATTTGAGGTCAGGTTGAGCGTAAATGCCTGAAGGGACGCCAAAGCCTCCGATTAGCAGTAAGGTTCCATTTGGCGAGGAGGTGGTTATGCGCATT
>JAJYZK010000001.1:0-992 GCA_021799945.1 Acidobacteriota bacterium | reverse complement strand
GCGCTCATAGTTCCCGCAACAATCGCCAATGCCCAAATCGGCGTCGGCATTGGAGTAGGCGTCGGCGGCCCGGTATACGGCGATGACGACTATGGACCGGCGCCGGTCTGCTCCTGGGGTTACTACTCTTATTACCCATATGCCTGCGCCCCCTACGGCTACTACGGACCGAGCTGGTTCGTCGGCGGCGTATTTATCGGCGCGGGACCCTGGTACAACGGCTACTGGGGCCGCGGCTGGGGTGGAGATGGCTGGGGCGGCTGGGGCCGGGACGGCTGGGGACGCGGCGGCTGGGGCCGGGATGGCTGGGGTCGCGGCGGCTGGGGTAGAGGCGGCTGGGGCGGCTACGGTTACCGCGGAGGATATGCGCGGGGTGGCGTGGGCTACGCCCGGGGCGGGTACGCCGGCGGCCGTGGATTCGCCGGTGGGGGTCGGGCCTACGCGGGTGGCGGGCGCACCTTCGCCGGTGGCGGATTCCATGGCGGGGGATTCCATGGCGGCGGCGGATTCCACGGTGGCGGGGGCGGATTCCACGGTGGCGGCGGATTCCATGGTGGCGGCGGTCGCCGGTAGCATTGACCGGTGAGGTGGCGCCGGAACGGGGCACACACACCCACAGAGGAAACGCAACATCCGAGAACGGCCGGCGACTTCGCCGGCCGTTCCGATTTTCAGCGCGGCTTTCGACCTGGAGCTCGACCTGGAGCCGCGGCCCTGGTCAGCGCGCAGTCCCAGCCAACGTTTTCACCATGGCGGCGATCCTGCCGGCGGCATCCGGCTGAGCCATCGTTCCGGCTTGCTCTCCCATCCTTCGCAAGGCCTCCCGATCCACCAGCAATCCTCGCAGCAGTTCAGCGAGGCCCTCCGGACTCATCTCCTGTTCCAGCAGGATGGCCGCCGCGCCGTTCTGCGCCATGGCCTCGGCGTTCCGCCTCTGGTGATCGTCCGCAGCCCGGGGAAAGGGGACCAGAAGAGAGGGTTTGCGTGCGGCG
>JAJYZK010000176.1 GCA_021799945.1 Acidobacteriota bacterium | reverse complement strand
GATTGGAGCGTCCGACCCGGCCGCGCAACTGATACAGCTCGGAGAGCCCGTGCCGGTCCGCGCGGCTGACAATGATGGTGTTGGCCAGCGGAATATCCAGTCCGTTCTCAATGATGGTGGTGGAGACCAGCACGTCGAACTCGCCATGCATGAAGGCCAGCATCACGCGCTCCAACTCTCCTTCACTCATCTGGCCATGCCCCACTGCAATCCGGGCCTGGGGAACCAGCTCCCGGATTCTTGCCGCCATTTCAAAGATGGTCTGCACCCGGTTGTGAACGAAGTAGACCTGCCCGCCGCGCTCCAGCTCCAGTTCGATCGCCGCCGCGATCATCTTCTCGTCGAAGCGCGCCACCACCGTCTGGATCGCCATCCGGTCCTTGGGCGGGGTCTCGATGACGCTCATGTCCCGGAGGCCGACCATGGACATGTGCAGCGTCCGCGGGATGGGCGTGGCCGACATGGCCAGCACATCGATCTCCCGGCGCATCTGCTTCAGACGCTCCTTGTGGCGCACCCCGAACCGCTGCTCCTCGTCCACGATCAGCAGACCCAGATTCTGGAACTTGACGTCCTGGGAGAGGATTCGGTGCGTGCCGATGAGAATGTCCACCTGTCCGGTCTCCACCCGCTCCAGGGTGAGCTTTTGCTCCTTCGGCGAGCGGAAACGGGAAATCATGTCGATATGGATCGGAAACTGCTTGAAGCGATTGCGGAAGGTCTCGCAGTGCTGAAAGCAGAGCACGGTGGTGGGAGTCAGCACCGCGACCTGGCGGCCGTCCTGTACCGACTTGAAGGCGGCTCGCATGGCTACCTCGGTTTTGCCGTAACCCACGTCGCCGACCAGCAGGCGATCCATGGGGAGGGTAGACTCCATATCCCGCTTGATCTCGGCAATGGCCGTGAGCTGATCCTCGGTCTCGTTGTAATCGAAGGCGTCCTCAAACTCCCTCTGGAATTCATTGTCGGGGGCGAAGGAATGGCCTTGCGCCGCCTTGCGCTGGGCATACAGCTTGAGCAGATCGTCGGCCATGTCCTTCATGGCCGTTCGCACGCGGGCTTTGGTTTTGGCCCACTGCTGGCTTCCCAGCCGGTTGAGCGGCGGGGCCGGCCCGGCGTCTGTGGAGCGGTATTTCTGAATCAGGTCCAGGCGGGTGAGGGGAACATAGAGCCGGGCCTGCTCGGCGAACTCCAGCACCATGAACTCGACCCGCACACCCTCCTGGTCGATTTCCTTCAGCCCCTGATAGCGGGCGATGCCGTGCTCCACGTGCACGACATAATCTCCGACCGTAAGGTCGCGGAAATCGGAGACGAAGGCCGAAGTCTTGGACTTGCTGGACGGCGCGGCAGGGCGGGGAATCCGCTCGCCTTCATCGGAGAAATCCGCGGCCCCGAACAGCGTGAGATTGCTCTCCGGCAGGCTCACGCCGTCGGCCAGGGCGCTGCGGACGATCACCGGCGTGCGCAGATCGCCGGCCAGATAGCTGGCTTCGTCGTACATCGTCTCGCTGCCCGCGTGCTGCAGCCGGCTCCCCAGACGGTATGGCTGCCCATACTCGCGCAGCAGGCTGGCCAACCTCTCCGCCTCCCCCTGATTTCGCGCCGCCAGCAGCATCCGCGTCTGCTGCTGGCTAAGGGTGCGGATTTCCTGGACGAAGGCCGGGATGGAGCCGTGGAAGCGAGGCGTGGGGCGCGAAGCGAAGCCGATCTCCTCCAGGGAATTCGCCTCTTGGTCGAAGACGTCCACCAGCCCCAGCCGATCCATCTCCAGCCCGGGCAGCGAGTCGCACTTCGCCTCAAGCTCCTGCGGGGAAAAATACAGATCCGAGGGGGTGGCCAGCGACCCGATGCCGCTGCGCTCATAGCGCTGCTCGACTTTGGCCCACCAGCGCGCCGCCTGCGTGCGCACCAGGCCCCGCTCATCCACCAGCACCTGAACGCGAGGCAGCAGGTCGAACAGCCAGAGGTTTGCCCCGGCCACCGGAGAGAAAAACTCCCATCCGGGAAAGACCGTGACGCCGGCGCCCGCCTTCGCCGCGAAGCCGGGCTCTTCCTCGGCCTCCATCCGCGAACCGCTAAGCCGCAGGTGAATCGCCTCCAGCAGATCCTCGGAGACTGGCGTTTCCGTCAAAGGCAGCAGCAGGGCGCTGTCCAGAGGCGTAGACGAACGCTGCGAACCCGGCTCGAACTTGCGAATGGACTCGATTTCATCCCCGAACATCTCCAGCCGCACCGGACGATCCATCTCCGGCGAATAGATGTCCAGGATTCCGCCGCGCCGTGTGAATTGGCCCGGCATCTCCACCATGTCCACCGCGGCGTAGCCCACGCCGGCCAGATGCGCCAGCAACTCCTCCACGTCGATCTCGCTCTCCCGCCGCAGAACCCTGCCCAGACTGGCGTAATACTCCGGCGGGAAAAAGCGCATGCTGCAGGCCTCGGCCGGGACGACCACGATGGAGGCGACTCCCATGGCGATCTTCCACAGCGCCGAGGCGCGCTGTTCCTGTACTTCGGGATGCGGAGAGAGGTTTTCAAAGGGCAGCACATCGTGCGCCGGAAGACGCAGCACGCGCTCCGCCTCGACCGCTCCGGTCAGCTCACAGGCCAGGCGGACGGAAGAGAAGAGGGTATCCGCAGCCTTGTTGTCACTCACCAGCACAACCACCGGAGAGTTGGCCGCCCGCGCGAAAAACGGCAGATACAGGGCCCGCGCGGTTTCGGTCAGACCGGAGACACGGAGCCGCCCCGCCCCCCGGGCCAAGCCCCGGCGTACGCGCTCAAACGATTCAGATTTCTCCAGGTCCGCGAGCATTTCGCGAACAAAGGGCAGGATCATGCTCATCTTTCATACTAACGGACTGCCTTTCGCGCTGACGAACCGCCGCGAAGCCGGCGCCGGCCGCGCGAGTCCACGCGCCGGGCTCGCGCCGGGCGGCGGGTATCGTTGTCAGCAACCGGCCGGCCCTTCGCGCCTCTAACCGCGCAGAAACCGTCTAGAATCAGGCCAACGCTACTGCCACCGGGCCAGGTTCGGGCCTGCAAAACAGTTCGCCTGACATCCTTCGCGTGACACACCTCGACCATCCACAGCCCGGGACGCCAGGCTCTCCCCCGCCGACGCATTGGCAGCGCACCCGCGCGGCGCTGCGGCCTGCTCACCGGCACTCGGCCTTCTCCGCAACCATCCTGCTCATGGTCTCCGCGATGCTATCGCGGGCGATCGGGCTGGTGCGGGTGAAATACATCGCCTATCTCTTTGGCCGAAGCGCTGCGGCCGACGCCTTCAACGCCGCCTTCCAGTTGCCGGACATGATCTCGTATTTCCTGATCGGCGGCGCGGCCTCCATCAGTTTTGTCACCATGCTCAGCCGCTATGACGAAACCGGCCGCCGGGAAGAGGGCGAGCGGACCATGTCCGTCATCCTCACCACCATGGTTCTGGTGCTGGGTGCGGCCATTCTGCTGGCCGAGTACCTCGCCGGAGCCTATGTCCGCCTGCTGCTGACAGGTTTTGAATCCGACCCATCCAAGGCCGCGCTCTGTGTGGGCCTCACCCGGATTCTGCTTCCAGCCCAGTTGTTTTTCCTGGCCGGCGGCGTCTTCGGCGCCGTGTTGATCGCACGCAGGCAGTTCAACATTCAGGTCGTCACGCCGCTGATTTACAACTGCGGAACCATTCTGGGCGGGGTTCTGCTGGCGCGGCGCCTGGGCGTCTCCTCGCTGGCCTTCGGGACCCTCGCGGGGGCGTTTTTCGGACCCTTTTTATTGAATGCCGTGTATGCGCGCCGGGCCGGCATGCGCTATCGGCCCATCCTCGACTGGAAAGACCCCGGGCTGCGAGAGTGGTTCCGGATGTCGCTGCCCCTCATCATCGGGTTTTCGCTGGTGACGGTCGATAACTGGATCATTAATTTTTTCGCCTCCCGGGTCGGCGGCGCGGTTTCGCTGCTCACCTACGCGAAGCAGCTTTTTACCGCCCCGGTGGCGCTGGGACAAGCCGCGGGCATCGCCTCTCTGCCCTTTCTGGCCGCCCTGCACGCGAAATCCGACCGCGCGCCCTTCGCCAGAGCGGTGAATGCATCGGTTTCCCGCATTCTCGCCTTTTCCATCTTGCTTTCCTCCTGGATGATCGCCATGGCCGGACCGGCGGTGGATTTGGTGTATCGCGGCGGCGACTTTCACCGGGCCGACGCCGGCGCGATGGCGCGCTACTTCGCCATCTTCTCCGTCTCGCTGTGCTTCTGGACGTCGCAGGCCATCTATTCCCGGGCCTTTTACGCGGCGGGGAACACGCTCACGCCGATGGTCGCCTCGACCCTGGTGGTCGCCGCCCTGCTGCCGGTCTACACGGCCCTCTTCCACGCCATGGGACCGATCGGCCTGGCCGTCGCCTCGGACGCGGGCATTTTTGTGCAGACCATAGTGCTGGCGGTGCTGCTGGACCGCCGCGGAATGGCCCCGCTGGCCGGGCTCGACTACCGGGAACTGGGCTGCTCGCTGCTGGCCTCCGCCGCAAGCTTTGTCGCATTGATGGCGCTGCGCCATGTGGCGGCATGGTCGAGCCGGCCGCAGGAACTGGTTCTTCTGTCGCTCTCAGGAGTAGTTTGGGCGGCCTTGTCGGGCGTGGCGCTCCGGCTTACCGGGTCGGCGCTGCCGGGGCAGCTGCTCAGGCGACTGCGGGCGAGTGAGTGAGGGTGTGCGCAGGCTGGGCATTGCAGGCCCGGCCGGGAGGCTCCGGAAGAGATGTTTCAGACGATCGAAGGCCCCGCCGGGCGGCACGGGGCCTTCTTGGGTTCCTTATTTGGTTTCCTGGATGGCGTCTCTGGTTAGCGTTTGGCGGCGGTGGAAGCACGCCAGCCGGCATAGCAGAACCCGCTCACATGGCAGGTCCCGTAAGCGCCCTTCCGGCATTGCGTGGATGTGACCACAGGCCGTCAGGCTTGCGGCGAGGCTCAGGCCGTAACCACGGCCTTCTGCTGCTCCGCCGTCGCCGGTCCGCCGTCCTTCCCTTGACCGGGCTTGCGAATGTCGATTCCGCCCTTGAAGAAGGCTCCGTCTTCGATGCTGATGCGCTGCGCAATCACGTCTCCGGTCAACGAACCCTCGCTCCGGATGTCCACGCGATCGCTGGCGTTGATGTTGCCGCGCACCTTGCCCAGCACCACCACTTCGCGGGCGGAGATATTGGCGGAGACCTGGCCGTTGCGGCCTACCGTCACGCGGTTGCCGGGGAGATTGATCGCGCCCTCGACCTTGCCATCGATATACAAGGACTCGGAGCCTGTGACCTCCCCTTTGACAACCAGGCTCTTGCCGATCGTCGCCTGGTCCGATCCGGCGTTCGACACCGGGGATGTTCCTGATGGGCGCGGGGTGGTTGCATCATATCCCGCAGTGGAGGGCGCAGCCGGGCGCGCCGGCTCCGCGCTCGGGGATTGCGATGGACTTCCGGGCTGGTTCGGTTTCCACATCTCGCTACTATGTCCTTTCCAGATACTTAGGCATACTTAGGCGTACACAACCCCCGAAAAAACCCCGCGGGAACCCGTTCCCGCGTCTTGAGAAAGATCAGGCGGAGGTGCTGGAATTGAAAGCTGGTGTTGCATTCGGGGCCCCCGCGCTTGGGCGCGGCGGTCCCTCCTCTTGTCTGCATCTTACATGCTTGACGAAAAATTGAAATCCCATCTGAGGAAAGTTTGTTTTTCCGTTCCGGACGTGACCCATTACCATCAACATAAATCGCGCGGGAAAACCACCCCAAAACCGCCCCAAAACCAGCGATGACCGACCAGGAACTCCTCCGCCGCATTGAGCGCTCAGCCGGTCAAACCGCCGGGTACAAGCAGCTTATCCGCGAGCTTGGTCTGGGCGGCGGCCGCGAGCGCCGCCTCCTTCTGGAACAACTCGATCGGCTCACCGCCCGCGGCGCCCTGCTGGCCGCCGGCCGTGGCCAGTGGACGCTTCCCCATGCCGGCCCGAGGGAGAATCTCTTCGCCGGCCGCCTGGATGTTCACGCGGAAGGCTACGGGTTCGTACGGCAGGAGCATGGCGGAGTCCGCGGCGAGGACGATATCTTCATTCGCGTCAGCGGGATGAACGGAGCGATGCAGGGAGACCAGGTGCTGGTCGAGCTGGCTCCGCCGCGGCCCGACGGCCGGCGCTCCGGCCGCATCGCCCGCGTCCTGTGGCGACGCAACGCCACGGTGGTCGGCTATTTCTATGCCGCGCGCGACGAACATGCCAGGGGCCACACGGTGCAGCCGGCCGATATCCGCATCACCCAGCCCATCCTGATTCCTTTCGATTTGGCGGCGCCGCCGCCGGAATCGCCGATGACCCCGCACCGCGTCTTCAGCGAGACCCCGAAGCGGGGCGCCGGAGGGGGTGGACCTGCACGCCGGCTTCCCCGTAGCGCTCGAGGAGCGCCAGGCGCGAGTACGTCGTCACGTTCCAGGCCACGCCGGCGAGGGGCGTGACCAGGTGGACCAGGTGCCCGGCCCCGGCGAGCGGCAACGTCAGCCGCGGGCGCGCATGCGGCTCAGGACCCAGATGGCGGCGGCGACGGCGGCCACGATGACGACGACCTTCATGACGCCGGCCACCAGCGCGAAGGCGATGTACCCGGCGACGGCGATGACCACGAGCCACAGAATCGGCAGGACGACACCCTCCCGACAGCAGGATGCCCCCCGCGCGTGCGGCTGACTCAAGCCGGGCAGGCTTAGCGCAGGGGTGCTTGCGCGTGCGCGTGCTGACGCAGCTGGTCGTCAAATACCTGATGGTGGGCCTGATCACGGTCCTGGTGCTCCCGGCGGT
>JAJYZK010000175.1 GCA_021799945.1 Acidobacteriota bacterium | reverse complement strand
GCTGCGCTTCGCGATTCGGGAGGGCGGCCGCACGGTGGGAGCCGGGACCATCACGGAAATTCTCCAGTAGCCGGACGGGAAGCAGCCGGCATGGAGGCGCGCTCCGGGACAGACGCCGGAGGTGGAGCCGGGAATCCCCTTCGTCCCGCCTTCGGAGAAAAGCGGGCCGGGCTCCTGCTGAGGTTCGCCGGTGGGGCGGTTGCGGGTATACTTGCTGAAGAAGGCGGGTGCGTTCCTGGCCTGACATACGCCGGACCTTACTGCAGTGAGTTGCGCGCGCTGAGTCGCCCACGCATGAATGGAACGAACGAGGAGAGACGCGCCCTCTGCTCGTGGAGTGGAGCTGCGAGAGGACCGGGATTCCAAGCCTGCTTCTGAGGCTGGAACTCGTGCTCGCGTCGGATGCCGCCGGGGGAGCGGACAGATGTATCCCTTTTGCGGTCCGGTCAGGGAGAGAAGGCTAAGATTATGCGCGAGATAGTGACCATGCAGTGCCCGGAGTGCAAGGAGCGGAACTACTCAACGACGAAGAACAAGAAGACGACCACGGGTCGTTTGGAGTTCTCGAAGTTTTGCAGCCGCTGCCGCAAGCACACGCCGCACAAGGAAACGAAGTAAGAAGCAGCAGTCTGTGGGGGGGGCGGAGACGGGCCGCAACGGGAATCGCTGGGGTCTCGTCCATGGCGGGTTGCCGAGCGCTCCTCTTCGGCGTTCCCGAATTTCTCCACAGGCTTTCAGGGGCGTAAGCTCAACGGTTAAACTGTCGGTCTCCAAAACCGAACTTGGGGGTTCGAATCCCTCCGCCCCTGCCAGTTGAGATCAGGTTGCCGTTGCGGGCGGGTAGCCAACTTTGGGATGGAGGGCCTTCGCTTTCGTTCGGCGGGAAGGAAATCGGTCATGGCCAAGTCAACTGCTGCGGTAGTGCGCGAAGAGAAGAAGACCGCAACTCCGGCCAAAGGGACAGCAAAGGCGGGAGCGGCGGAGGGCGTGGCGGTCATGAACCCGGTAGCCGGGTTCCTGGCCGGGACCAGCAGCTTCCTGCGCGATGTGCGGGGAGAGATGCGGAAGGTCGTCACGCCGTCCAGGGAAGAGGTGCGAACCACCACTACGGTCGTGCTGGTGACTGTTTTCGCCTTTGCCGCGTACTTTTACCTTGTCGATGCGGTGCTGAGCCGGGCCGTGCAAGCCCTGCTACGCTGGCTGGGCGGCACGCAATAGCGGTTTGAGAAATCGAGCAAATTGATGACGCAAGATCCAAGCCAAAGCAATTCAGGACAGGCCGCGGCGACCTCTGCGGCCGGCGCGGCGGTAGCTCCGCTGGCGGAGGGCCAAGCTCCGGTCGAAGGCCTGACTCCATCGCCCAATGAACGTTTCAAGTGGTACATCATTCACGCCTACTCGGGCTTTGAGCGCAAGGTTAAGGAGTCGATCGAAGGCCGGGTCGAGGCATTCGGGCTGCAGACCAAGATCGGCCGGGTGATGATACCCGCCGAGCCGGTGACCGAGGTCGTCAACGGCAAGAAGCGGGTGGTGGAGCGGGTATTTCTACCCGGTTACGTGCTGGTGGAGATGGATCTGGACAACGACCTCTGGCACGTGATGAAGAACACGCCCAGGGTCACCGGCTTTTTGGGCACCGGGGACAAGCCTGTGGCGCTGAGCGAAGCGGAGGTCGGCTCCATCCTCTTCCGCAACGACGTCTCCCGCGACAAGCCTAGACTGAAGATCAAATTTGAGAAGAACGAGTCGGTGCGAATCACCGACGGCCCATTCGCCAACTTCAATGGCATTGTCGATGAAGTGAATGAGGATCGCGAGACATTGAAGGTGATGGTGACCATCTTCGGCCGCTCCACCCCGGTCGAGCTGGAATTCGGCAAAGTGGAAAAAGTCGATTAGGATCGGCCGGCCTGCGGCGCGCTTGCGGCGGATGGGCATTCCCCGTGTGGGCCGGCTCCGCGCGGCCGGCCTGTGCCTCCTGTGCGGATTGATGGAAGCGTGACAGTTGGGATTGGGAAAGGTTGAAGGGCGATGCCTCCAGTAAAAAAGGTTCAAACCCAGGTGAAGTTGCAGATTGAAGCGGGCAAAGCCACTCCCGCCCCCCCGGTTGGCCCGGCGCTGGGCCAGGCGCAGGTGAATATCATGGAGTTCTGCAAGCAGTTCAATGCGCGCACGCAGAACAAGGAGATGGCGGGTCTGATTATCCCGGTGGTCATCACCGTTTATGTGGACCGGAGCTTTACGTTTGTCACCAAGACGCCGCCGGCGGCGGTTTTGCTCAAGAAGGCGGCGAACCTGGCCAAGGGTTCGGGAAAACCGAATAAGGACAAGGTAGGCAAGGTGAGCGAAGCTCAGGTGATCGAGATCGCCAAACAAAAGATGCCGGACCTGAACGCCGCCTCCGTGGAGGCGGCCGTCAAGAGCATCAAGGGGACGGCCCGCTCCATGGGGATTGAGATTACGGCTTAGCGTGGTCGCAAGCCCCGGGCCGGGGTTTGACCGGAGCAGGACGGGAACTCCGGGCTCTTGGGAAGTCTGGGGGAGATGGTTCAAAGCTAGGGTCTGCCGCTTTTTCCATCTTCCCTTCCATCTTCTATTTGAAGTTGTTGCAGACAATGCGCGTGCTGGCGCGCGTATCAAGCCAAAACGTGAGATAATCAACAGGTGCGTCTCCCGCAGCTCCGAGGCGCCCGTCACCGGCAGGGCCTTAGGGGCAAGCGAAGGCCGCCGACACCACGGCTGGGCAAAGATTCCATCAACCGGAATCCAGCGGTGGAAGACAGGGAAGCATGTCGAAAAAGATCAGCAAGAACATCGCGAAGGCGCGCGCCCGGGTCGAGGACCGGCCCTATTCACTCCATGAAGCGGTGCCGCTGCTGCAACAAGTCAAATACGCGAAATTCGACGAGACCGTCGATCTTACTCTGCGGCTCGGCGTAGATCCCAAGCACGCCGACCAGATGGTGCGGGGAACCGTGGTGCTTCCTCACGGTCTGGGCAAATCCAAGCGCGTCGCGGTGATTTCAGCCGGAGAGCGTCTGCGCGAGGCCGAGGCGGCCGGCGCCGACATCGTGGGCGGGGAAGATCTGGTGGAAAAGATCCAGAAAGAGAGCTGGACGGATTTTGACGCCCTGATCGCAACCCCGGACATGATGAAATCCGTTGGCCGGCTGGGCAAGGTGCTGGGGCCGAGAGGATTGATGCCGAACCCAAAAACGGGCACGGTCACCAACGACGTTGCGGCCGCGATCCGTGAGATCAAGGCGGGCAAGGTCGAATTCCGGACCGACAAAACGGCGCTGGTGCATGTTCCCGTGGGCAAGCTCTCGTTTCCGGCGGAAAAGCTGATCGACAATGCGACCACCGTGATTCACAGCGTGGTCCGCGCGAAACCGTCGGCGGCCAAGGGAAAATACATTCGCAACATCACCCTGAGTTCCACCATGGGCCCGGGCATCGCTCTGGACAGCCAGGTGGCCGAAGCGGCGGCCAAGGCCTAGAGCGGGAGGGTGCGCCGGAGCCTGGACCCGCTGCCGTTGGCGGGCCGGCGGAGGCGCGGCGGTGGAAATCTCCGCCGCACGGTGAGACGGCAGAGGGCGCTGCGGCGCGGAAGGTTCATGTATGGCGATGATCAGGGAGAAGAAGACGGCGCGGATCGAGCTGCTCAGCCAGGAGCTGCGGGGGGCCACCAGCGCCATCGTCGGGACATTTTCCAAGTTGACGGTGGCGCAGGACTTCGAGCTGCGGAAGGTGGTCCGGGGCGCCGGCGGCCGCTATCGCGTGCTCAAGAACAAGCTGGCGGCGCGCGCCGCGCTGGGATCGACAGTGGAGCCGGCGCTGCAGGGCTTGAAGGGCGTCTCTTCTCTGGCCTACACCAGCGGCGATCCGGTGGCATTGGCCAAGGCTCTGGCGGGCTGGATGCAGGAGAATTCCGAGTTCACCTTCAAGCTGGGCATCGTGGATGGCGCGGTGTTGTCGGTGGAAGAGGTGAAGCAGCTTGCGACGATGCCGGGCAAGGAGACGGTGCATGCCCGGCTGCTCATGCTGATCAACGCTCCGGCGCAACGCCTGGCGACGGTCCTCAGCGCCGCCGGCAGGGATCTGGCGGTGGTGGTGGGCCAAGGCGTGGAGCAGGAGAAATTTTCGGGCGGGGCGGCGGCCGAATAGCGGTTTTCAAGTGGCGCGGGAACATCGAAAAGATCTTTTCACGTGGAGAGAAAAATGGCGGATCTGCAGCAGTTGGAAGATCAGATAGTGGGGCTGAGCCTGTTGGATGCGGCGGCCCTGGTCAAGAAGCTGGAAGCGCGTTTGGGCGTATCTGCGGCGGCCGTGGCCCCCGTAGCCGTGGCCGGGGGCGGGGCTGCTCCGGCGGTGGCGGCGGTGGAGGAAAAGACGGAGTTCACGGTCATTCTGAAGGATGCCGGAGCCAATAAGATCAACACCATCAAGGCGGTGCGCGAGGTCACCTCGCTCGGCCTGAAGGAGGCCAAAGACCTGGTCGATGGGGCTCCCAAGGCGCTCAAGGAGAATGTAAGCAAGGAAGAGGCGGAAGCCGTCCGCAAGAAATTCGAGGGCGTAGCCGGGGTCGAAATTAAGTAGCAAGTTGCATGCCAAAGCAAGACGCGCTATGCTTATTTTTTAGCGCGTCTCTTCCCGCAGGCTGGACGGAAACGCGGGGGAAGAGCCTCTTTTCGTGCAGTCTCGCGAGAGAGATTGACTGAAATTGGTTTCGAACAGGGCATCCGGCGCGAAATGCGCCGGCACACTCCGAAAGCTGGCGGCGGATTCCGGAGTGTAGAGAAATATCTGCTGTAGGGCGGCGCACACGCAGCTTGTTCAAATCGGCGGGTTCTGGAAATTTTTTAGTTCTGTCCAGTGCACAGTTCGAATCTGGCGCTCATAGGGTATCTACGCCCTATGGGCCTTTCTTGTTCTGGAACAATGCTGCGCCCCTCCCGGCCATTCGCCTCCAGGCGTCGAGAACCAGGCATCGAGAAGGGATTCTGCCGCTAGCGGCAGGTGCGGCCATTCCGGTCTGACGGTCCGGGCGCCGGTCGGATTGCCTGAAAACGAAGAAACGAGGGCCTCCGCTGAACGAGGCGGCGGGGCCTGTCGCTGAAGGAAACAAAGATCGCTCCGGATGTGGAGCTGGACTCGGGCCCCCATCCGTCATCGCCACCCTCGCCGTACACGAGCCTCAGGAGCCAAGCATGCCGAACGAGAACCGCGCGATCCGCAGCCGACTCGACTTTTCCAAGATACCCACTGCGATCCAGATTCCCAACCTCATTGAAGTCCAGCGCCGCTCCTACGAGCGTTTTCTGCAGATGGATAAGCTGCCGACGGAGCGCGAGGACAATGGCCTGCAGTCGGTCTTCGTCTCCGTCTTTCCGATCACCGACTTCCGCAATATCTCGCAGCTCGATTTCGTGGACTTCTCGATCGGCAACTGGGAGTGCAAGTGCGGCCACCTCAAGGGATTGCATCACCTGCGCACCGCCTGCGTCAACTGCGGCGCGATGGTCATTACCGACCCGTTTCATCCCGGGGAGGTGCTCTGCCAGAAGTGCGGCACCTACAACAAGAACACCCCGGACTTCTGCAACAAATGCGGCGATCCGGTGGGGCTGCAACTGAAGTACGACCAGGCGGAATGCGAAGAGCGGGGCATGACCTACTCGGCGCCTTTGAAGGTGACCGTCCGGCTGACCATTTACGACAAGGACCCGGAGACCGGGGCAAAGTCGATCCGCGACATCAAGGAGCAGGAGGTTTTCTTCGGCGATATTCCGCTGATGACCCGGAACGGCACCTTTATCGTGAACGGCACGGAACGGGTGATTGTCAGCCAGCTGCACCGTTCTCCCGGCGTCTTCTTCGAGACGGCGAACAACCGCACCTATTTTCTGGGCAAGATCATCCCCTACCGCGGCTCCTGGGTGGAGTTTGAATACGACCAGAAGAATATCCTGTACGTCCGGATCGACCGCAAGCGCAAGTTTCTGGGCACCATCTTTCTGCGGGCCCTCGGCCTGCGCTCGGATGAGGAGATCCTGCGGACTTTTTATGTGGCCGACACGATCGACGTGAAGGATGGAAAACTGCTGTGGAAGGTGAACCCGGATGCGGAAAAGGGCACTCATCTTCTAGGGGCCAAGCCGGCGCACGCCGTGGTGGTGAAGGGAGAGGAGATTGCGCACTCGGGGCGCAAGATCACCGCCGGCGTTCTCAAATCGCTGCGGGCGCACAACGTCGCCCATGTGGAGATCGAAGCCGCCGATCTCGATGGCGCGATGACCCTGGCCGATGTCGTGGATCAATCCACCGGCGAGGTGCTGATCGAGGCCAATCACGAACTTACCCAGGAGAAGCTGCACAAGATTGCGGAGAGCGGCGCGGCCTCCTTTGAGATTTTCTTTCCCGAGCGGGACGACGTAGGCAACATCGTCACCAACACGCTGCGGCGCGATTCGGTGCGCAAGCCCGAGGAGGCGCTCATCGAAATCTACCGCAAGCTGCGCCCCGGCGATCCGCCGACCCTGGACACCGCGACGGCGCTCTTCGAGGGCATGTTCTTCGATCCCCGCAAGTACGATTTTTCCCGCGTGGGACGGCTGAAATTCAACATCAAGCTGTACGAGTCGCAGGATGCGACGCAGCTCGACCGGCGCACCCTGAGCCCGGAGGATTTTTACGGCACCATCCGTTATCTGCTGAAGCTGCGCAAGAACATCGGCGTGGTGGACGATATCGACCACCTGGGCAACCGCCGCGTCCGCGCCGTGGGCGAGCTGATGGAAAACCAGTTCCGGATCGGACTGGTGCGCATGGAGCGGGCGATCAAAGAGAAGATGAGCGTGTATCAGGAGATGTCGACGGCC
>JAJYZK010000174.1 GCA_021799945.1 Acidobacteriota bacterium | reverse complement strand
CCAGGGACTTTTCCACCAGGTAGGGACTACCGCACTCCGGGCATTTCCGGTTCACCGGCTTCCAGTTGGAGGTGAACGAACACTTGGGATAGCGAGTGCAGCCGTAAAAGACATTCCCCCGGCGCGCCTTGCGTTCGGCGATATCTCCCTCTCCGCATTCCGGGCACTTCATGCCTTCGATCAGGTTTTGCTTGATGTACTTGCACTTCGGATAGCCGCCGCAGGAGGCGAACTCACCGTAGGGGCCGTTGCGCAGCACCAGATTCTCGCCGCACTTCGGACATTTCTCCTCCAGAGGCTGGGCGGCCTTCTGCTGCTGTTTCTGGTTGAGCCTGCGAGTGGTCTTGCAAGGCGGATCTTCGTTGTAGCCGGGGCAGGCCATAAACATGCCGAAACGCCCGCGCTTGAGCACCATCGCCCGGCCGCAGTTTTCGCAATATTCCTCGGCCTGCTCGGCCTCCTGCGCCTCGGGGGTGTTCATCTCCGGCTTCGCGGCTAGGTTTTCCCTGGTGAAGGTGCAGCTATTGGGATTTTTCTTGTCGTAGGCGCTGCAGGCGAAGAAGCTGCCGAACTTGCCCCACTTCAGGACCAAAGGCGAGCCGCAGAGGTCGCATGTTTCATCGGTTGGCTTCTCCATGCGCTTGATGTTTTCCATGTGCTTGCCGGCGTGCTTGAGCTCCTCGGCGAAATGGCCGTAAAAGCCCCCCAGAAGAGTGGTCCACTCCTCCTTGCCATCTTCAATATCGTCCAGCTCTTCCTCCAGCCGGGCGGTGTATTGCGAATCGAAGATGTAGGGAAAGTTATTCACCAGCAGCCGGGTGACGACGTCGCCGATCTCGGTGGGCACAAAGCGCGCGCTTCTGCCTCCGCCCACCTTCTGCACATACTCGCGCTCCTGAATCGTATTGATGATGGTGGCGTAGGTGGAGGGGCGGCCGATGCCTCGCTCCTCCAACTCGCGCACGAGAGAAGCTTCGTTGAAGCGGGGGCGGGGCTCGGTGAAGTGCCGCTCCGGCAGCAGGCCGCGCAGCGCCAGAGATTGCCCGTTCCGGAGGGAAGGCAGGCGGGTCGTCAACGCTTCGTCGTCCTCGTCTTTTTTCTCTTTGGCCTCTTCATACACCTTGAGGAAGCCGTCGAATTTCAGCACGGAGCCGGTCACCCTGAAGTTGTAGCGGCGATCCGCGGCCGCGGCGATCTCCACCGTAGTCTGGTCGTAGACGGCGGGCGTCATCTGCGAGGCGACAAAGCGCTGCCAGATCAGCCGGTAGAGCCGATATTGCTCGTCGCTCAACAAGGACTTGAGGGAGTCCGGATGCCGCTCCACGGCGGTGGGCCGGATCGCCTCATGCGCGTCCTGGGCATCCTTCTTGCTTTTGAAGGCATTCGGCGATGCGGGCAGGTAGCCATTCCCGTGCTTTTCGGCGATCCACGCACGAACCTCGGCGATGGCCTCCGGGGCGACGCGCGTGGAGTCCGTGCGCATGTAGGTGATCAAACCGACCGAGCCTTCGCCGCCCAGTTCGAGGCCCTCATACAGCCTCTGCGCCACGCCCATGGTGCGCCGGACGCTGAATCCAAGTTGGCGGGAAGCGTCCTGCTGGAGCTTGCTGGTGGTGAACGGCGCAGCGGGATTGCGCCGCCGCTCCTTGCTTTCCACATTGTCAACCGACCACTTGGCCTCCTTAAGCCCGGCCACCACCGCGTCGGTTTCCGCCTGGCTGGGGAGGGAAGGCGCGTCCACTGTCTCCACCGCGGACTTTTTGCCGTCTATGCCCACAAAACGCGCGGTGAAGGGCGGATCGGCCCGTTCCGGCGACAACTGCGCATCGATGGTCCAATATTCCACCGGCGTGAAGGCCTTAATCTCCTGCTCGCGTTCGACGATCAGGCGGAGGGCGACCGTCTGCACGCGCCCGGCGGAGAGCCCGCGGCGCACTTTGTCCCATAGCAGAGGGGAGATTTGATACCCCACGATGCGGTCCAGAACGCGGCGCGTCTGTTGCGCATCCACCAGCCTCCGGTCCACGTCGCGAGCGTGTTCGAAGGCGGCGCGAACCGCCTTCGGCGTAATTTCGTTAAAGGTAACCCGATGGATTGCGTTCTTGCCGGCGACTTCCCGCAGTTCTTCTTCCAGGTGCGCGGCGATGGCCTCGCCCTCCCGGTCCGGATCGGGAGCCAGATAGATGGAGTCCGATTTCTTCGCCAGCTTCTTCAGCCGCTCGACGACCTTCTCCTTGCCGGGTATCACGAGGAGCTCCGGCTCGAAGCTGCCATCGCCCAGCTCGACGCCGATCCTGTTTTTCGGCAGGTCCTTGATGTGCCCGAGCGACGCCTCGACGGTGAAGTCTTTTCCGAGATATTTGTGGATCGTCTTCGCCTTAGCCGGCGATTCGACGATCACCAGGGATTTGCTCATTGTGCCCCTTTATGGGAATATCCATGGCGCGGTCGGGGTGGAACTCCCCCGCCGCGGCATGGCCACTTTTCTGGAAGCTACCATGCAATGCCGTTTCCAAGCTACTGATGCTTTGCCGTGGAAGCGCGGTTGAAAACAGATCCGGCGGTCTTTCGTCGTGCCGCCCGGCTCCCTCGGCCGCCGGCCGATCCGCTCTGTCCACCCGCGCTCACATGCGCCGGATATAGTTCTTGCCGGGAAGTTGCTTGATGCGGCCCGCGAGCTCCAGCTCGAAGAGAGCGGTAAAAACCTCGGAAGAGCTGAGCCTGGTATCCAGGGCTTCCATCAAGCCGTCGAGTTGCAGCGCCTCGTCGCATCGCAACACGCTGAGCACTATCTTTTCATGCTCTTGCGCCGGCGCTTCCTCAAAGAGAGAT
This sequence comes from Acidobacteriota bacterium, assembly GCA_021799945.1. Lineage (GTDB taxonomy): Bacteria > Acidobacteriota > Terriglobia > Terriglobales > Acidobacteriaceae > PALSA-350. Next base: position 4,055 of record JAJYZK010000174.1, on the reverse strand, counting down.
GCCGCAGCCTGCTCCGGAGATGCAGAACCCAGTTCCTCCTCCAGCGCAAGCCGCACTTGCGATGGGAGATCCTCCCACACATCCTCCCAGGTCGCCACCAGCTTGGCGCCCTGTTTAATCAGCGTGTTCGGCCCCCAGGCGTTCTTTGTCGTCACGTTGCCGGGCACAGCGTAGACGTCGCGGTTCTGCTCCAGCGCGCACCGCGCCGTCACCCGCGAACCGCTGTTTTCACCGGCCTCAATGATCAGAACACCCACGCTCATGCCGCTGAGGATCCGGTTGCGCTTGGGAAAATTCTGCGGCGCGGGAAAGGAGCCGAGCGGGTATTCGGAAACGATCGTTCCCCCGGAAGCGAGAATATTTTCCGCCAGAGACTTATTCTCCTTGGGATAGATTACGTCGATTCCCGTCCCCCACACGGCCACGGTCGCGCCCTTGGCCGCCAGCGCTCCGCGATGCGCCGCGGTGTCGATGCCCCGGGCCATGCCGCTCAGGATCGTCAGGCGGCGCGCAGCCAGCTCCCGCGACAGAAGCTCGGACATTCCGGATCCGTATGGGGTGGGATGTCGCGTTCCCACCACGGCAATGGCCGGACGGGAGAGCAGATTGCAATCGCCCAGAATCCAAAGGACGGCGGGAGGATCGAATATCTCGCGCAGCCTTTCCGGATAATCGGCGTCGGCATAGGTGAGAATCTCGCCTCCTTGCGCGCGCACGCGCGCAAGCTCCTCCTCCGCCTGCGCTTTCGCGCTGCCCGCGAACAGGAATTGCGCGCACGCGGCCGGCATCTTCAACGCCTCCAGCTCGGTCAGCGAGAGCTGGAAGAGGTTGGAGAGATCCCCTAGCGCCTCCGCCGCCTGGATCATTCGCCGCGGCCCCAATCCGGGGGTGAGAGCGAGCGCCAGCCAGGCTAAACGCCGCTCCTCCGCATTTTGCGGTTCCTCCCGCGAGGCCGATTTCGGAATGGATTCCGGTTGCATGGAGGATTCGGTCACCGGTTGGGTCAAAGAACGCCTCAAGAGTCGTGTCGAGGCCCATCTCTCCGGCCCCTTGGCCGGCGTTGCAACCGTTCAGGCCAAGCCGCTTAGTTGGGCAGAGATTAGCGGGCCGGCCGCGCCGTGTCAAGGCGGGCAGGCTACACTGATGGGTGATACTCGAACCCGAGCGCCGCCTGCGCATGGCCGCCATCGATTTCCTCAACCCAGCTCCTTTGATGTGGGATTTTGAACACGAGCCGGGGCGCAGCCGTCTCTCACGCCGGTATGTCATCCAGTACACGACGCCGGCCAACTGCGCCCGCCTGCTGGCGTCGGGCGAGGCGGACCTGGGCCTGGTTCCGGCGGCCGCTCATGCGGTTACCCCCGGCCTGTGGGTGGCCCCGGGGTGCGCCATCGCGTCTCTGGACTGCGTGCGGTCGATCCTGCTCATCGTTCGGGCGCAGCAGGGAATCGAGGGAGTCCGCAGCGTCGCCGCCGACAGCTCTTCGCGCTCCTCGGTGGCCTACGCGCGCATTCTCTTTCATCGCTGGTGGAAGAGGAAGCCGGAGTTCCGCGTGCAGCGGCCCGACCTGGAGGCGATGCTTGAAGCCGCGGATGCGGCCCTGCTGATCGGCGACCCGGCTCTGGTGGCGCTGGAAAACCGCCTCTCGCGCGAGGAGCGGACGGGAGAGCGGCTGCACTACTTCGATCTGGCCCACGAGTGGCGCGCCTTCACCGGACTTCCCTGGGTCGCGGCGTTCTGGGCGGTGCGCGCCGGCGCGCTGGAAGAGGCCGGCGTGGACGCCGCGTCCCTGGCCGCCGATTTGCAACAGTCACGGGACCATGGCCTCGCGAATGTGGAGAGCCTGGCGAACGAATGGTCCCCGCTCCTCGCCCTCCCGGCCCGGGTGATCCGCTCGTACCTGACGCAGAACATTCATTACACGCTGGACGGCCCCTGTCTGGAGAGCCTGGAGCGGTTCTATCGATACGCCGCGGAGTGCGGCGCGCTGCCCCCGGCTGCGCCGCTCTCGATGCTGGAAGTGGGGGCGCCCACATCCCGGCGGGGCGGGTAATCCCTTTCCCCTGCGATCCTCCGGCGCCAACGGGTGAATGACTCTCCCGATGGCGGCGGGAATTCTCTTGTTCGCTCCTGCCGCGCCTAAGGGGCCGAATCCGCGCGGGATCTGCGGATTCGAACCCGCGGGCCGGAGGTGGGCTAGAATGGAACGCCTATGGAGAATGGCTTCGACGCATCGGCTCCGTCTCCGCTGGAGGAAGCCTCCGCCGCCCGGCAGTCGAGTCCCTTGCGCCCGCTGTTGGAGGAGACATTGCAGTCCGCCAACCGGAACGCCGGAAGGAATGTTTACCTGACCCTCGACGCGGACCGGGTTCTGGCGGAAGCCGAGCAGCTTGAGCGCAATACCGTCGGAGGACCGCGTCCGCCGCTGTATGGCGTTCCCATCGCCATCAAAGACTGCTTCGACGTGGCGGGATACACCACGACCTGCGGGGTCCGCGTCTTTGCCGATCGAAACGGCGTCGCCGCCGCGGACTCGGCGGTGGCGGGACGGCTCCGCCGCCAAGGCGCGCTGGTGATCGGGAAGACGCATCTTCATCCCGCGGCGTACGGCATCACCGGGGAGAATCCAGACTACGGAGATTGCCTGCAGCCGAGGGACGCCCGGCTGCTCACCGGCGGCTCGTCGAGCGGAAGCGCCGCCAGCGTGCAAGAGGGATCGGCCCTGGCCGCCATCGGAACCGATACCGGAGGCTCGGTTCGAGTGCCGGCCGCGCTTTGCGGAATCGCCGGCTACCGCTCTTCGATCGGTCTCGGGCGCGGGATGTGGGAGGGCGGAGTCCACCTCTCCGCGTCCTTCGACACCATCGGCTGGCTGTTTCGCGACCTGCGGGACGGTCCGGCGCTGGGCTCGGCCCTGTTTGGGCTCGCGAGGGAGGCGCCCCCGGCCGAGGCTCGAATCGCAGCGCTGCCGGAATCCTTTTTGCACGACTGCGATCCTTCCGTGGTGGATGTCTACCGCCTGTGGAAGAAGGAGCTGGAGCGCGCCGGCGCCCGCCTGCGCGACTTCGATCCGGACTTCTGGTCGGATTCGGTGGAGATTTTTGCGCCGCTCCAGGCGCAGGAGGCTGCGGCGCTGCATGCCGGGCATTTTCACGAGTTGGAGAAGACCATCGCGGAGCGGCTGGCCTGGGGCGCCTCATTTCCCGCAGCCGAATTGCAGAGCCTGAGCCGGCGCCGGGCTGCTTTCACCGCTCGCATGGATCGTCTGCTGGAGGAGAACGATTTTCTGATAGCCCCCTGTTCGCCGATGAGCGAACTGGTCGCCGGCGCCGATCACTCGGCGACCCGGAAGAGGATCCTGCGCTATACCACTCCTGTCAGCCTTGCGGGGATGCCAGCCGTTGCGCTGCCGGGGAAGGGCGGAGGCGTGCAACTGGCGGCGGCCCGCGGCGGCGACGCACTCCTGCTCGCTTTCGCCTCGCGGCTGCGGCCGCCGGCGACTCCTGTTAAATCTCCCAGCGAAGCAGGCACGCGCCCACAGTAAAGCCGGCGCCCACCGAGGCCAGAAGCACCAGGTCCTTTTTGCGCAGCCTGCCCGCCTCGCGCGCCGATTGCATGGCCAGGGGAATCGTCGCCGCGGTCGTATTTCCAAACCGATCGATGTTGATGACGACCCGATCGAGAGGCAGCCCCAGCCGCTCCGCGGTGGAGAGGATGATGCGCCGGTTGGCCTGATGCGGGACGAAACAGCCCAATTCGTCCGCCGCGACGCCGTTCCGGGCCAGCAGACTTTCCGCGGTTTCCGCCATCTTGCGCACGGCGTATTTGTATACCGCCGGCCCATCCTGGTGGACGTAATGCAACTTGGCGGCCACGGTTTCCGCGGTCGCCGGACTCCGGCTGCCTCCGCCCGGCATGCTCAGAGATGATCCGCCGGAGCCGTCGATTTCGTGGATGAAATCGATCATTCCCACTTCATCCTCCTCCTCCGCCGGTTCGAGCAGCACGGCCCCCGCGCCGTCGCCGAAGATGATGCAGGTGGAGCGGTCGGTGTA
>JAJYZK010000173.1 GCA_021799945.1 Acidobacteriota bacterium | reverse complement strand
CGAGGACTTCCTCGTCTCCAACATGGTCGGACGGTCCATCTCCGACATCTACGGAGCCCGGCCGGACCCCTCGTCGTTCGGCGAGCGGCGCCTCGAGGTGCGCTCGCTCTCGCGCGGCAAGGACTTCGCTGAGGCCTCGTTCTTCGTGCGGTCCGGGGAGATCGTCGGCTTCGCCGGCCTCGTCGGCGCGGGCAGGACCGAGCTGGCGAAGGTCATCATCGGGGCCGCGCGACTCGAGTCGGGCGAGATCCTGCTCGACGGGCGCCGCGTCTCCATCCGATCGCCGCGCGACGCCCTCAGGCACGGAATCGGCCTCATCCCCGAGAACCGCCCGGCGGAGGGCCGCCCCCTCGCCATGGACATCACGTGGAACAGCGCCTGCGCCAGCCTGCGCGCAGGTCGGCCACCCTCCGCTGCGAGCGCCTGCCCACCGGCCGAGTGAATCCCGGCGTCAGTTCCTGTCGATTGCATGCTCACCCGGCAATGGAGGCCTTTCCCTCGCCGTTCTCCTCGGCCGCGCTTCGGAGTCAATATCGCCGCAAGGGCATGAACGCCGTCAAGTTGCGCCAATATTAATCCGTTACGCCATAATTCCTCTCGGCCCCGGCGGAAAGTCTGGCCGCCCAGTGGCTCACCTGCCAGGCCTCCGGGCTGTGTCCGCCCGGGGGGCCCTCCAGGACCGAAAGCTGCACGGCCAGATTGCCGATGGTCGAGCTCTCCGTGGCGCCCGGATGCACATCTCGAGCCGCGGCGGCGCGGGCCAGTCCGGTCAGCAGCCGATTTCGGACCCCGCCGCCGACCACATAGACCTCCTCCAGCGGCTTTCCGGTTGCGCTCTGAATGTCGCGCAGCACCTCCGCATAGCGGACGGCCAGGCTGTGAAAGATGAGGCTGGCGAAGGCCGGCGCATTCTCCGGGCTCTCCTCCAGCGGCGGCAGGCCCTGCCGCTTCCGCTGCAAATTGATCCGCGCCGGCATATCCCCGGGCAGGGAAAGCTCCGGCTCGTTCACGTCGAAGACCCGGTCCGGAGGCGGAATCTCTGCGGCCCGCTCAATCAACTCCCCGATGCTCCATTGACGTCCCCGGCCGGCCCAGGTTTCCATGCTCTGGCGCAGCAGCCACAGGCCGTTCACGTTTCGGTGGAAGCAGGTGCGCCCGGCCGCGGCGCCCAGGTTGGTGAAATTCTTCGCGTAAGCCTCCTCGGTGACGCAGGGCTCCTCCAACAACGTTCCCACCAGGGACCAGGTTCCGGAGCTGATGTAGGCCCAAGCCGTATCGGGGCGGGGAATGCCGGCGATGGCGGAGGCCGTATCGTGGCAGGCAGGTGCAATCAGCCGGGCGCCCCCCAAAGCCGGCAACGCGGCGAGCGGTCCTCGCAGCGGACCGATATCCGTGCCCGGAGGAACCAGTTCCGGAGCCGCTCCTGGGTCCAGGCCGGCGCGATCGAAGACCTCCGCGCACCAGATCCTTTCCGCCACGCTTACCAGTCCGGAGTGAGTGGCGTTGGTCAGCTCGGCCACCCGGCGTCCGCCCAGGCGATACAGGATGTATTCGGGCAGATTGACCCATGGCGCCTGGGCGGGTATGCCCGCAAGCCGGTCCGCGTAAAGCTGATACACCGTATTGAAATTGAGGATCTGCGCCCCGGTGAGCGAGTACAGCCGCCGCGGCGGGATCTTGCCGTGAACTTCCCGCTCCGCCGCAATCGTGCGGGGGTCGCGATAGCAGAATGGATCGCCGCAGGCCAGGCCGTCCTCGCCCAGCCGGACATAATCCACCGCCCAGCCGTCAACGCCGATGGAAGCGATTCCTTCTTCGGCCATCGCGGCGCAGCGGCGCAATCCCTCGTCGACGCCCGCGCAGATCCGTTGCAGATCCCATCGAATACCCTCCGCCGTGGTCACCGGGCCATTGGGGAAGCGATGCGCCATGGTGATCACCGGCGTTTCCGGCTCCCCGGCCTCGCCTCCGGAATCGACCGCCCTGCGCCTCCAGCGCAGCAGCGAAATCCGGCAGCTCTCCGCTCCCAGATCTACGGCTACGATCGCCGGTCTGCGCCTGGCCTGTGCAGGCTCCGGCGAGCCCGCGCCCTTCATCGCAAGAAAGCCTCTGGCAGTCCACCGTCCACCGGAAACAGGTGGCCCGAAGTGCACCGGGATTGCGGTCCCGCCAGGAACAGAATGGCGTTCGCGCAGTCCTCCGGTTCGATGGGCTTGTGGGTGAGCGTGCGCTGCGCATAAAAGCGCGCCAGCAGGTTGCGCAGATCCTCGTCCGACGTACTTTCCTCAAAGGGAATCTTGTATTTGGCCAGAGAGGCGCGCACGCGGTCGCGGGGAAACATGGTGGAGCCTTTGACCACCGTCGCCGGACTCACGCCATTGACGCGCACCTGCGGGGACTGCGCCACGGCCAACTCGCGCACCAGATGACTCAACGCCGCCTTGCTGACGTCATAGGCCTCGCTGCCGCGCTTGGCGACCACGGCATTGGCCGAACTGGTAAGCACGACGCATCCCTCCAGGCCCTGCGCGGCGAAGATCTTCGCCGCCTCATCGACCAGGCGATGATTCGCGGTCACGTTGATGTCGAGCGTCCAGGCCCACTGTTCGTCGCTGACGCTTCCGTCCGCAGAGGTGGCAAAGACTGCGGCGGTGTTGATAAGAATGTCGATCCCGCCGAAGTTCTCCACAATTTGGCGCAGCATCGCCCGCACCGCGGCCCGATCGCGAATATCCACGCTCACGGCAAGCCGCCCATCCTTGCCGGCCGAGGCAAGCGCCTGCTCCGCGGAGACCGCGGCGCCGGCGGCGTCGCGATCCGCGGCTGCCACATGGGCGCCCCGGGAGGCCGCCAGCTTCACCACTTCCCTGCCGATTCCGCTGCCGCCGCCGACCACCACCGCAATTTGACGGCTCAGTTCCTTCTCCGGCGGCTGGCGGCGAAGCTTAGCCTCTTCGAGCGCCCAGTATTCAATCCGGAAGGCCTCCGACGGCGGGAGTGAAACGTAGTTGTTATGCACCTGAAACAGTTCGCTCGAAGCCGCCGGACCGGCCTGTGGAAGCACCGCCGGCCGCGCCCCCGAACCCAGCGCGGTGGCCCCTTCCATCACGTGCACCGCATTGACGTAAAACTCCCCTGTGATCCGCGACTCCATCTTGCTCTTGCCGAAGCTGAACATGCCGAGGCCGGGCACCAGCACCACCGTCGGGTTGGGATCGCGCATCCCGGGAGAATCGCTCTGCGCGAACTGCGCATAATACTCGGCGTACTCCCCCCGGTATTTGCTCAGCGACTGATCGATTTCCCGCTTCAATCCCTCCAGGCCGCTCGTCCCATCCCATGGCACATAGAGCGGCCGGATCTTGGTGCGCACAAAATGGTCCGGGCAGCTCGTGCCCAGAAAGGCCAGCCGGGCGGCATCCGCTGAGTTGACAAACCTTCTCACCTCCGGCAGATCGGTGAAGCTCCCGATCATCCGCTTTTCGGCGGAAACGCGGCCGCGGAGATAGGGGAAGATGTCGATGGCGATCTCCCGGTGGTCGGCGCACATCCGGCCCAGAGCGCCGCCAAAGACGCGATCGCCCAGCCCGTCCACATGCTCCTGCACAAACTGCCCGAGCTGATCGATCACCGAGATTGTGCTGCGATAGCACTCCCGCTGCGTCTCTCCCCAGGTAAACAATCCGTGCCCGCCGAGGATCACGCCGTCGCTGCCCGGGTTCTGCTCCACCGCGCGGCGCATCATCATCCCCAGTTCGAAGCCGGGGCGCTGCCATGGCAGCCAGATCAGGTTGCGGTGAAAGCGGCGGTTGAATTCGTCCAGCTTTTCCCGCCCGTTGGCCGCGGCGGCCAGGGCGATCGCCCAGTCCGGGTGCAGATGATCGACATGGGCAAAAGGCAGAAAGCCGTGCAGCGGCGTATCGATGGAGGCGGCGACGCCGTTCCTCCCGAAGGCGCACAAAGGATAGAGATCCACCATCTCGTCCTCATGCGCCACTCCGCGATATCGGCCGGCCAGAGCGTGCAGCCGGTCGAGGTAGAGCGTGGCGAATCCGCCCCGCTCGATACTGCCCAGATCGCCCCCGCTGCCCTTTACCCAGAGCACACGCCTTGGCGCCCCGTCCAGCGGGTCATTCTGCTCGATCTTGGAGCTGGTGTTGCCGCCCCCGAAGTTGGTGATCCGCAGGTCCGCTCCCAGCAGGTTGGAGCGGTATTGCAGCAGCCCAGCATCGTCCAGAGCCTTGGCCCGCTGTTCGTCCCAGCGGTCTTCGAGATAGCGCAGTTCGCTTGCCGCAGTGGCGGTCATTCGTTTCCTTTCTCCCGATCCGGCGCCGGATCCATCAGGCGTAAGTGGCCGAGGCGTTTGCGTTCCGGGCGGCCCTCTGTTCCCCGGCCCGTTCGACGTATCCGCTCTCCTGAAGAGCTCGCAGCGGATCCTCCGGCAGGCCCCGCGCCTTCCTCCACTCCCGCACCAGCGGCCGCGCATCCTCCCAGAAGGCGGAACGGAAGCACTCCTCCGCCTCCACCAGCCGGCACTCCTGCTGCAACTCGCGCAGGCGCTCATAATCGAGCAGCGCCGCCTTCGCGTAAATCTCCTGCGCGGCGGCCACGCTCTGCACCATCGCCTCCATTTTTCCCTTGAGGTTGTGGCTCTGGTCGATCATGAACTCAATCGCGGCGATCTTCTCCAAAGGCTCGGAATCGGCCAGAATCTCAGCGAAGATGCGGAAGAGCTGATAGGGGTCGATGGAGCCCAGTGTCAGGTCGTCGTCCGCATATCGGCGGTCGTTGAAGTGAAAACCGCCCAGCATTCCCAGGTGCAGCAGCCAGGCTACGATCTGTTCGATGTTCTGGCTCTGGTAGTGGTGCCCGGTGTCGACCAGAACTCTGGCCTGCGGGCCGGCGTTGCGGGCCAACTCCAGCGCCATGCCCCAGTCTGCAATGTCGGTGTGGTAAAAGGCGGGCTCGAAGGGTTTGTACTCGATCAGCAGGCGCTGCGCCGGGCTCAGGGCGGCATGCACCTCGGCGAAGATCTCCTCCATCCAGCCGATGCGCCGGCGGATGCTCTGCGTGCCCGGATAGTTCGAGCCGTCGGCCACCCAGACGGAGATGTCCTGGCCGCCGAGCTGCTTGCCGATCTCCACGCTTTGCAGCATGTGCTCGAGCGCCCGTCCCCGGATATCGGCGCTGGGATTGCAAATGGAGCCGAATTTGTATTCCTGGCTCTGGAAGATATTGGGGTTGATGGCGCCGGCTCGAATCCCGTGCCTCGTCTCCAGCTCGCGGATTTTGCCCACGCCTGCCACGCCGTCGGGAAAATCCCACAGCACGTGCAGGGAGAGCGACGGGCTGATGCCGGTGAGCGCGTGAACCTGCGCTGCGTCCGCAAACTTTTCCTCAATCGAGGTGGCCGCCGCGGGCTGTATGAACTTTCCAAACCGGGTGCCGGTATTGGCGAAGCCCCAGGACGGAATCTCGATCTGAAAATTGTCGAGCGCCTTGGATACCCGGTCGAACTTGTCAGGCTGGATCATCTCTATCCTCCCGGGCCGGCCCATGCGAGGAATCGGCGGGGATCGCCGCCGTGCGGTTCCGACGCCTGACCGACCGATTGCGAAACTGTCTCCCTATTGGCAAAATACGCAAGAAGGATATCAGATGCGGTCCTCCCCGCTGACCAAAACCACATCGAGAACGCGGGGACCATGGACCCCCCGGATGCGGGTCATCTCGATGTCCGCGGTGGCCGAGGGCCCGGAGATGAAGGTGGTGGGCAGCGACGAGGTGGCGGCAAGGAGGCCGAAGGCCTCCGGCACAGTCTCCACAATCTGCTCGGCGCGGACCAGACAAAGCAGGTAATCGGGAACCAGGGAGAGCATACGCGGCCCCTGCCAGGCGGCGCTCTGAAGCACCAGGCTTCCCGAAATGGCGATGGCTGCCGCGCAGCCGGAGACCGCGCCGTCCAGCCCGTCCAGATCCTGGGCGGAGAGGCCATCCCCTGGGAGAAAGTCGAAACCCGGAGGCAGCAGCGCCGCGGGAAAGTCGCCGGGAACCGCAACGCGCCTGGCTCCCCGCGCGGCAAGCAACTGCCCGATCGTCGCGCTGACCGATGGCAGGGTTGCCCGATGCACGCCGGCGTCATAATCCCGCAAGCGGTCTTCGAAAAGCCGCTGGCGCTCTTCCAGGCTCAGAACTCCCGCCCTCCGGTACTCCCGGGGCAGGAGCGCATATTCCATGGCGGCGCGGGCGGGGGTCCGTTCCGGCTTTTCGCCGGCGACCCGGGCCAGAATGAGCGCGCGGGCATCCGATTCACGGAACATGCTTGCCCTCCGGCGTCGTTGGCCCAGTTCCCGCGGTTCCTCCGCCGGCGCTTGCGCCGAATCCTCCGCGCGCTCTTTGGCTCGCTCCCGGATCCGCTGCTGAGCCCGCTCCCGGGCGCGACCCGCGCCTTTTCCACCATTGACGGAACGACTCCCGGGGAATCGGGGCGAGATCCCGGTGTTTCGTCCATCCGTCCAGAAGAAACGGCAGGCGTTCAATAAACCCGTTTTTGGCCACAAAGGGCCGCTGCGCCACCCGGCCCAAGGCCTGAGCGATCTCCAACCGGGCCCCACTCGCCAAGGCGGCCGAAGCCGCCTCCATGCCCAGATTCCAAGGGTCGAGCCGGGCGGCAAGGTCTGCCTTCCGCCTCTCGACGATCTTGCCGCGCAGGTGAATCAATACCTCGGGTATGTCGATCTTCACCGGGCACACCTCGTAGCAGGCGCCGCAGAGCGACGAGGCGTAAGGCAGCGACGAGCCCTTCCGCAACTGGTGCAGTTGCGGAGTGAGGATCGCGCCGATGGGCCCCGCGTAAACGGAGTTGTAGGCGTGGCCGCCCGTCTGCCGGTAGACCGGACAGACGTTCTGGCAGGCGGCGC
>JAJYZK010000172.1 GCA_021799945.1 Acidobacteriota bacterium | reverse complement strand
GGCGAGGGTATGGACGTGTGGGCTCTGGGCGTGCAGAAGCGCGGGGTGAACAGCAACATCACCCCCAATGGCCAGGACCATCTGGACTGCGAAGAATGCGGCATGTGCATCGACATCTGCCCGGTGGGCGCGCTCACCTCGGGGACCTACCGCTATAAGACGCGTCCCTGGGAGATGAACCATGTGGGCACGGTCTGCGCCCACTGCGGCGACGGCTGCAAAACCACGCTGGGCGTGCGCAGCGTGGATGAGGGGGCGACCATCCTCCGCGGCGACAACCGGGATAAGAGCGGGATCAACGGCGATTTTCTCTGTATCAAGGGGCGCTACGCCTTCGACTTCGCCAACCACGAGGCGCGGCTCTCCAAGCCGCTGATGCGGCAGCCGGACGGGCGGCTGGCGGAGGTGAGCTGGGAACAGGCGCTGGAGCACGCCGGCGCCAGGCTGCGCGAGATTCGCGACAGCCGCGGCGGAGCGGCCATCGGGGTCATCGGCTCCAATCGCACCACCAACGAGGAAAATTACCTGCTGCAGAAGTTTGCCCGCAGCGTCCTGGGCACCAACAACATCGACCATCGCCGCACCGCGGACTATCCCGGGTTTGTCCGCGCCCTTGCGGCGCACGGCGGGCGCGCCGCATCCATGCGCGATACGGCCTCCGCGCCGGCGATCCTGCTGCTGGGCAACGACCCCACGGAACAGCATCCGCTGCTGGCCTGGAACCTGCGCACCAATGTGCGGCTGCACCAGGCCCGGCTTTATATCGCCAACCACCGGAGCATCAAGCTGGAGCGGCAGGCGGCGGCGATTCTTCCCCTCCCCGGCGGCGAGCCCGGCTATGCGGAGGCCGTCCGCTTTCTCGCGGGCGACGACGCCGCTCTGGGCCTCGGCGGCGACCGGCAGGACTCGGCCCTGCGCTTCCGCGATGCGGTGCGGGCGGAACAGAAGCTGCTGATCGTCTTCGGCTCCGAGTTTCGCGGGGCCTCAATCGACGCCCTGGTGCGGCTCGGCGTTGGGCTGCCGGACTCCCGATTCATCTGCCTGGGAGACTACGCCAACTCCCGCGGCGCCGCGGATATGGGGCTGCTTCCGGATCTGCTTCCCGGCTATCGGCCGGTGAGCGAGCCGGGAGACTTCGCCGAGGAGTATGGCGGCGCGCTGCCCCGCACCCCCGGCATGGATCTGCCCGCCATGCTCGACGCCGCCGCTCGCAACGAACTGGCTGCGCTGCTGGTGGTGGGGGCCAATCCGCTGGCGCGATATCCGCAGGCTGCGGCCGGGATCCGCCAAGTCTTCCTCATCGTGCAGGACATGTTCCTGACCGAAACCGCGCAAATGGCCGATCTGGTGCTGCCGGCGGCCAACCTCTATGAAAAGACCGGCACGGCGACCAACACCTGCGGCGACCTGCAACTGGTGAAAAAGGCGGGAGACCGCGCCGGAGTGCGCAGCGACTTCGAATTGATCGTCCGCATCGCGGCCAAAATGGGCGCCGATCCCCGGCGGCTGGTTCCCTTCGGCCATGGCGTGCGCGCCGATCTCGGGCAGAGCCGGGGCGTGCAATCCGGGGAGGCGGACCGCCATGCAGTCTGGCTGGCGGCCAACAATCTTGAGCCGCGCCTGAGCCCCTTCGATCCCTTCGCCGTCCTGGACGAGATTCAGCGCCTGGTGAGCGGCTACCAGGCTCCCCGGCTTTCTCTGATGGCCGGCGACGACGTTGCTTTGCAGCCTCCGCTCGTGCAAATCGCCGTTCCGGGCGCAGACGCCTCCGTCAACGCGGGGCGCGACCTGGTGGTTCCGGCTTCGAATACCTTGTTCACCTCCGGCGCCCTCGGCCGCTACAGCCCGATGCTCCATTCCGTGATGGAATCGCGCCAGCCCGCTGAAACGGCGGCGGATTAGCCGCGGTCAAACTCCGGATCTGCGCCGGAAGAAAGGAATGCGGTACTGACGCGTGAACCTGCTGGTGTTTCTTCTGCTGAGCGTGCTGAAAATTGCGGTCGTGCTGGTCGTCTTTCTCTCGGCCGTCGCCTATACGGTGCTGCTGGAGCGCAAACTGGTGGGACGCATCCAGAATCGCTGGGGCCCCAGCCGCGTGGGTCCCTCCGGTCTGCTCCAGCCGCTGGCCGATGGCGCGAAGCTCTTCCTCAAGGAGGATCTGCTGCCCACCGGGGTGTACCGGCCGCTCTACATCCTGGCCCCCATCATCGCCCTCTCCTGCGCGCTCATCTCCATCGCCGTCGTTCCGTACGGAGCGCGCATCGCGTGGCATGGCGTCGATATGTTCCAGATCGCCGATGTCAATATCGGGCTGCTGGTGATTCTCTCCGTCACCTCGGTCGGCGTCTATGGAATTGCGCTCGCCGGCTGGTCCTCCAACAACAAATATTCGCTGCTGGGCGCGCTGCGGGCCAGCGCCCAAGTGATCAGCTACGAACTGGCTCTGGGCCTTTCGCTGGTGGGCGTGGTGCTGCGCGCCGGGTCTCTCAACCTTCGCAGCATCGTCGATTCGCAGGCCGCCCACGGCCTCCTTTCGTGGAACGTGTTCGGCGGCTTTCAGATTGTGGCCTTCTTTGTTTACCTGATCGCCGCCTTTGCCGAAACCAACCGCACGCCCTTCGATCTGCCGGAGGCGGAGAGCGAGCTGACCGCGGGCTACCACACGGAATACAGCTCCATGAAGTTCGCCATGTTCTTCATGGCCGAGTACGGCAACATGATAATGGTGGGCTGCGTGGCCACCCTGCTGTTCTTCGGGGGATGGACCAGCCCCTTCGGCTCCCTGCTTCCGGCCTTCGGCGGAATCGTCGTGCAGGCGTTTCTTCCGGTCTTCTGGTTTGTGCTGAAGGTCTTCTGCTTCCTCTTTCTCTACGTCTGGGTGCGGGGCACGCTGCCTCGATTCCGCTACGACCAGCTCATGGGCTTCGGCTGGAAGTTTTTGCTGCCGGTGGCCATCGCCAACATTCTTGCAACCAGCCTCTGGCTCGCGCTCAGAACGGCATAGCCGGCCGCGGGGAAAAGCAGTTGGTCTACAATTTAGATTCGGGAATGTGCGGCCTTCCCGCTTGGTTTTTCCTGGTGGCGCAGTCCCGCGCCGGAACGTGCGACTGACGCTCGTCCGGCGTTCCGATTTGCGTTCTGCGCTCCGATTTGCGTTCTGTTTGACCGGTGATCGTAACGAACATGTATCTGGCGCTCTTCATCGTCTTCGGTTTGCTCTGCATCGGCGGAGCCCTCAACCTGTTGTTCCGGCGTCACCCCATCGACTGCGCGCTCTCGCTGATCGTGGTGATGACATCCCTGGCTGTCCTCTACCTGCTGCTGGGGGCGGAGTTCCTGGCCGCGGCCCAGGTCATCGTCTACTCCGGCGCCATCATGGTGCTGTTCACCTTCGTCATCATGCTGTTGAACGCCGGCAGCGAAGAGCGCACTCATGGCAGCGCCGCCGCCTATGCGGCGGGCATGCCGGGCATCGCCGCCATCGCCGGGCTGCTGGCCTTCCTCTTTCTTTCGCAAAACGGTCCGGCAGCGAAGGCGCGGCTCGGCGATTATGAGGTCTCCACCGGCGCCCTCAGCCGGGTGCTCTTCCGCGACCTGCTGTTGCCCTTTGAAGTTACCTCTGTTCTCATTCTCGTAGCGATTGTGGGCGCCATCGCGCTGGCCGGCAAGGAGCACTGACAAGGAGCCGTGAGATGACCATCCCCATCGCCTACTACCTCACGCTCAGCGCCATCCTGTTCTGCATCGGCGTGGGCGCCTTCCTCATCAAGCGGAACATCATCAGCGTCTTCATGGCCATCGAGTTGATGCTCAATGCGGTGAATCTCACCTTTGTCGCCTTCGCCCATATGTGGCGCCAGATCGGCGGGCAGATCTTCGTCTTTTTCGTCATGGTGGTGGCCGCGGCGGAGGCTGCGGTCGGACTGGCCATCATCCTGGCCATCTTCCGGACGCGCAACACTCTCGATGTAGACCGAATCGACCTGATGAAACTATGAACGGCGCCCCCGATCTGCATCTCTGGCTGATACCGCTGCTGCCCTTCGCCGGCTTCCTGTTAAATGGGTTGCTGGGCCGACGCCTGCCGCGGGCCGCCGTCTCCGCCATCGCCCTGCTTTTCACCGCCGCGCCTCTGGCCATGGTGCTGGGCCTCGAGCTGCGACTCCACACCTTTACGCTGCCCGTTGTCGAACGGCTTCCGCTGCCCTGGATCGCCACTTCGGTCTTTCACGCCGGCTTCGATTTCCTTTTCGATCAACTCACCCAGGTGATGCTGCTGGTGGTGACCGGCGTAGGCTTCCTGATTCACGTTTATTCGGTTGGCTACATGGCGGAGGAGGATGGATACTGGCGCTTCTTCGCCTACCTCAACCTCTTCATGTTCTTCATGCTGACGCTGGTGCTGGCGGAAAGCTTTCTGTTGATGTTCGTCGGCTGGGAGGGAGTGGGCCTGGCTTCCTATCTGCTCATCGGCTTCTATTTCACCCGGCCGTCTGCGGCCAGCGCGGGATACAAGGCCTTTCTCGTCAACCGGGTCGGGGACTTCGGATTTCTGCTGGCGATGTTCCTGCTCCTCGCCCATTTCGGAACTCTGGACTTCTCGCAGGTCTTCGGCGCCGTCTCCAGCCATCCGGAGTATCAGGGCGGCTTTATGACCGCGATCGCGCTGCTGCTGCTGTTGGGGGCAACCGGTAAATCGGCGCAGATTCCGCTCTACGTCTGGCTGCCCGACGCCATGGAGGGCCCCACGCCCGTCTCCGCGCTGATCCACGCCGCGACCATGGTGACCGCGGGCGTGTATATGATCGCCCGCGCGCATATCCTCTTCGACCGGTCGCCCCTGGCCCTCGGCGTAGTGGCCGTCATCGGAGCGGCAACCGCGCTCTTCGCCTCCACCATCGCGCTGGCGCAGACGGACATCAAGCGCGTCCTCGCCTACTCGACCATCTCGCAGCTCGGCTACATGTTTCTGGCCTGCGGGGCGGCGGCCTATTCGGCGGCCATCTTTCATCTGGTGACGCACGCCTTCTTCAAGGGTCTGCTCTTTCTGGCCGCCGGATCGGTCATTCACGCCATGGGCGGGGAGCAGGACATGCGCCGCATGGGCGGACTGCGCAAGTCCGCGCCCATCACCTTCTGGACCATGACCGCGGCGGTGCTGGCCATCGCCGGCCTGCCTCCTTTTGCCGGCTTCTTCAGCAAGGACGAGATTTTGTATCAGAGCTTCCTCTCCCCCACCGCCGGACCCATTCTGTGGTTCGTCGGCCTGGTCACCGCCCTGCTGACCGCCTTCTACATGTTCCGGCTCTGGTATCTGACCTTTTTCGGCGAGCCGCGCAGCGACGGGCCGCATCACGCGCATGAGAGCCCGTGGGTCATGCTGACCCCGCTGATTCTGCTGGCGGCGCTCTCGCTCACCGGCGGCTGGATCGGCATTCCCAAGGCGCTCGGCGGCGCGAATGAGATTGACCGCTTCCTGGAGCCGGTCTTGCGCGCGCCGGAGAAAAGTTATGAAGAGCTGAGCATCACGATGAACGTGCAAGGGCCGGAGGCCGCCGCCAATGCCTCCTCTACCCAGCCTCCGCCGCGCAGCGAGGGAGACGAAGAGCGGGAGCGGGCCTTCAGCGCGCTCTCCGTGGCCATGGCGCTGCTGGGATGGTTTGCCGCCGATCTCTTCTACCGCCGCCGTCCGGAGCTGCCGGAGCGGCTGACCGAGCAGGCGCGCGGACTCCATGCCCTGCTGGTCCACAAATATTGGGTCGACGAGATGTACGGCGGGCTGATTGTCCGGCCGCTGTTGTTTTTCTCGCGAACCGTGCTCTTTACCGCGGTGGATCGCGGCGCGGTGGATGGCGGCGGCGCCGCTCTGGCCGGAGGCGCGCGCGGCCTGGGGGCTCTGGCCCAGCGGCTGCAATCGGGAAATATCCGCTCATACGCCGGTTGGCTGGCCCTGGGCGCGGCCGCGTTGTTCCTCATTACCTATTTCGGCTTCGCCGCGCGTCTATAGATTTTTTTTGAGTAAGTAAAGGAAGAAGCACCGGTGCTGAATCGTTCCATACTGACGGCGATCACCTTTCTGCCCGCGGCCGGCGCTGTGGTGGTGGCTCTGCTTCCGCGCCGGGGCCGATCCATCCAGTGGTTCGCTCTGCTGGTTTCCCTGGCCACCTTTATCCTCTCGCTCCACCTGCCGGCGCATTACTCCTACAGCCGGGGCGGCTTTCAATTCCAGGAAAACCGGCCCTGGATCGCGAGTCCTCGCATCCACTACCGCCTGGGCGTGGACGGCCTCTCCATGTGGCTGGTGGTGCTGACCGCTTTTCTCGCTCCCGTCGCCGTGCTGGCCTCCTGGAGCGCGATCCGGGAGCGCGCCAAAGAGTTCTATTGCTACTTCCTGCTCCAGCAGACGGCGATGATCGGGGTCTTTGTCGCCCTCGATCTGTTCCTCTATTACGCCTTCTGGGAGCTGTCGCTGATCCCCATGGCGATCCTCATTGCCGCCTTTGGCCGGGGCCGCGGACCGCAGGCCGCGCTGAAGTTTTTTGTCTACGCCTTTGTTCCTTCGGCGCTGCTGCTGGTCGGCATCCTCTGGCTTTACAGCAAGACGGCGACCTTCGACTTCTTTCAGTTGCGGGCGGCGCTGCTCCACGACTCCTACCTGTTTCCGCCGGAGACGCTGTTCTGGGTCTCGCTGGCCTTTCTGGCCGCCTTCGCGGTCAAGGTTCCGGTCTTTCCGCTGCATGGCTGGCTGAGCGACGCCTTCAGCGAGGCGCCCACCGCCATGGGCATGGTGATCGCCGGCAAGCTCGGCCTCTACTCGCTGATTCGCTTCCATCTCGAACTCTTCCCGGCTCAGGCCCGCCAGGCCGCTCCCTGGATGATCGCGCTGGCCGTCGCCGGCATTCTTTACGGAGCCCTGCTGGCCCTGACGCAGAAG
>JAJYZK010000171.1 GCA_021799945.1 Acidobacteriota bacterium | reverse complement strand
CGGGCATATTTCTCGATTACTCCAAGAACCGAGTGGGCGCCGACACCCTGCGGCTCCTGTTGAAGCTGGCCGAGGAGTCGGGCCTGCGGCAGCGCATCGACGCCATGTTCGCCGGAGAGAAGATCAACAGTACGGAAAAGCGCGCGGTGCTACACATCGCGCTGCGCGCGCCGCGAGGGGCGTCGATCGTGGTGGATGGGGAGAACGTGGTTCCGGGAGTGCACGAGGTTCTCGACCGGATGGAGGCCTTCAGCGGCCGCGTGCGCAGCGGAGCGTGGAAGGGGCATACCGGCAAGCGCATCCGCACGGTGGTCAATATCGGAATCGGCGGCTCCGATCTGGGCCCGGTGATGGCCTACGAGGCGCTGCGCCACTATAGCGACCGTTCGATGGGCTTTCGCTTCGTTTCGAATGTGGATGGCACGGACTTTGCCGAGGCCGTACAGGATCTGTCCGCGGAGGAGACGCTGTTCGTCGTTTCCTCCAAGACCTTCACCACGCTCGAGACCATGACCAACGCGAACAGCGCGCGCGAATGGGCGCTGGCCGGGCTGGGAGGCAATGAGTCGGCCATCGCCAAGCACTTCGTCGCCGTCTCCACGAATGCCGAGGGAGTGAAGAAGTTCGGCATCGACACCAACAACATGTTTGGCTTCTGGGACTGGGTCGGGGGCCGGTATTCGATGGACTCGGCCATCGGGCTTTCCACCATGCTGGCGGTGGGGGCGGAGAACTTCCGCGCCATGCTCTCCGGATTTCACCAGATGGACGAGCATTTCCGCACGGCGCCCTTTGCGCAGAGCCTGCCCGTGTTGCTGGGGCTTCTGGCCATCTGGAACAACGACTTTTTCGGCGCGCAGACCGCGGCAGTGTTGCCCTACGAACAGTATTTGAAGCGCTTCCCCGCCTACCTGCAGCAGCTTGAGATGGAGAGCAACGGGAAGCACGTGACGCTGGACGGCCGGCAGGTCGACTATGACACCTGCCCCATCTACTGGGGCGAACCGGGAACCAACGGCCAGCACTCCTTTTACCAGTTGATCCACCAGGGGACCCGTCTGATTCCCTGCGACTTTATCGCCTTTGAGAAGACCCTGAATCCGCTCGGCCGACACCACGATATGCTGGTGGCCAACGTCATCGCGCAGGCCGAGGCGCTGGCCTTCGGAAAGACCGCCGAGCAGGCGAAGGCGGAGGGCACTCCCGACTGGCTGGTTCCGCACCGCGTCTTCGCCGGCAACCGGCCATCCAACATCATGCTGTTGCCCGAGCTGACGCCCGAGGCCCTGGGCAAGCTGGTGGCGCTGTATGAGCACTCGGTCTTCACCCAGGGCGCAATCTGGCAGATCGACTCCTTCGACCAGTGGGGCGTAGAGCTGGGCAAGGTGCTGGCGCAGCGGATTATCGGCGAAATCGAGAACCCGGCAGAGCCGAAGCTGGCGCACGACAGCTCCACCAACAACCTGATCCGCCGTTACAGGGCGCGCAAGTAGCGCGGCAAGCGCGGCGGCTCCACTCCACAGAAGTGTCATCCCGATGCGGCCGTTGCGGTCCGCATCGGCGCCCCGCGAACGCAAACAACACCAGAGCAGACGCCACGTTAGAAAAAGGAGAGTTGCATGCAGCTTGGAATGATCGGACTCGGCAGGATGGGCGCCAACATGGTCAGGCGGCTGATCAAGGGCGGCCACGAGGTGGTGGTCTTCGACAGATCGCCCGAGGCAGTGAAGGGTATGGCCGGCGAAGGCGCCAAAGGCGCCGCCTCGATGAAGGATCTGGCCGGAAAGCTGAACAAGCCGCGGGCCATCTGGCTCATGATTCCCGCGGCCTCCGTGGACGACACGATTGCCGAGATCGCTCCCTCCCTGGAGCCGGGAGACATTCTGATCGACGGCGGAAATTCCTACTACATCGACGATATCCGGCGCTCGAAGGAGCTGGAAAGCCGCCGTCTCCGCTATCTGGACGTGGGCACCAGCGGCGGCGTCTGGGGGCTGGAGCGCGGCTATTGCATGATGATCGGCGGAGAGACGGAAGCCGTGCAGTATCTGGATCCGATCTTCAAGACGCTGGCTCCGGGAGTGGGCGGCATCCCGCGCACGCCGGGCCGGGAAAAGCTGGGCGGCACGGCCGAAGAGGGCTACCTGCATTGCGGCGGGAGCGGCGGCGGCCACTTCGTGAAAATGGTGCACAACGGGATGGAATATGGGATCATGGCCGCCTATGCCGAGGGGCTCAACATTCTTCGCGGCGCCAACATCGGCAGGAGCAAACATGAGATCGATGCGGAGACCACGCCGCTGCGCGATCCGGAACACTATCAATACGACTTCAATCTGGCCGATGTGGCCGAGGTTTGGCGGCGAGGCAGCGTGATCGCCTCCTGGCTGCTCGATCTGACCGCGGCGGCGCTGGCCAAGAGCCCGAAGCTCGAAGAGTTCGGGGGGCGGGTCTCCGATTCCGGGGAAGGACGCTGGACCATCAAGGCGGCCATCGACGAGGCGGTCCCGGCGCCCGTGCTCACCACTGCTCTGTATGAGCGCTTCAGCTCGCGGGGCGAGGCCGAGTTCGCCAACAAACTGCTTTCCGCCATGCGCTTCCAGTTCGGCGGCCACCTGGAGAAACCGGCCCCGTGAAGGCGGCGCCGGTGGTCAGGCTGCGGGGAGTGGTGCAGCACTACGACTGGGGCGGCTGCGATTTTATTCCCCATCTGCTTGGGCTCCGCAATCCTTCCCGCCAGCCCTTTGCCGAGTTGTGGATGGGCGCTCACCCCAAGGCGCCGTCGCTGGTGGAGATTGCGGCCGCCGCCGCTTCTACGCCATCGGCCCCCGATGAAAGCATCCGGATCTCGCCCGGGACGGTAGGCCTGGATCGGCTGCTTGAGCGCTCGGGGGAGCAGATCGTGGGCCCGCAGCACGCCCGCTTCGCCGGAGGCCTGCCCTATCTGTTCAAAATCCTCGACGTGGCCCGGATGCTCTCCATTCAGGCCCATCCGACGAAGGCGCAGGCGGAGCTGGGCTATGCACGGGAGAACGCCGCCGGCATCCCGCTGGACGCTCCCAACCGAAACTACAAAGACGAGAATCACAAGCCGGAGACGGGAATCGCGCTCACCGATTTCTGGATGCTGCACGGCTTTCGACCGTTGGCGGAGATTGCCGACACGCTGGAGCACACTCCCGAGCTGCGGCCGCTGATGCCCGAGTTCGCCGCGCGGCTTCAATCGCGGGATCTGGGCGAAGCCGGCAAGAGGGAGCTGCTGCGGGATCTGTACCGCGGGGCGATGACCATGCCGCAGGAGGAAGTGGACCGCTTGCTGAGCCGGCTGCTGACCCGCCTGCGCGCGGGGCCGCCGCCGGACGAGGCGAGCCCGGATTACTGGACGCTGCAGGCGGCGGCGGATTTCCCGCTCCCCGGAGGACATCTGGATCGCGGCATCTTCTCGATTTACCTTCTGAATCTGGTTCGCTTGCGGCCGGGGCAGGGAACCTTTCAGCCGGCGGCCTGCCTGCACGCCTACTTGCGCGGCGTGATGGTGGAGCTGATGGCCAATTCCGACAACGTGCTGCGCGGAGGGCTCACCCGCAAGCATGTGGACACGGCGGAGCTGCTGCGCGTGCTAGATTTTGAAAGCGGCCGCCCGGAGATCCTCGACGGCAGGCAGATTAGCGCGACGGAGCGAATCTACCGCACGCCGGCGCAGGAGTTTCAACTGAGCCGTATTGTGGCGGTGGAGGAGACGCCGCATGAGGGCTGCGCCGGGCAGGGGCCCGAGATTCTGCTGATGCTCGAGGGCCGGGCCGAGCTTCGCGCGGGCGGCGAGGCCCTTGCGCTATCCCGGGGATCGATCGTGCTGGCGCCCTACGGGACGGACTACCGCATCGAATCGCGGGATGGGGCGGCGACCATCTTCAAAGCCTCGCTGCCCGACCGCGCCCGCATCTGAACGGGGAGCAGCCGAAGTGTAACAGTAACTGCGTCAAAATCGGGGGCAAAAGCCGGGCTGGAAAAAGGGCCAGAAGATCGCCAGGGATCAGACCAGAATCAGACGGGGAGGCTTTCATGGAGCCAGCGGCCGAATCGGACAACTTCGCATCGTATCCCAGCCTGCGCCATCGAACCGTGCTCATTACCGGAGGAGGATCGGGGATCGGCGCGTCGATGGTGGAGCAATTTGCGCGGCAGGGCGCCCGCGTGGCCTTCCTCGACGTAGCCGTGGAGCCGGCTGAGGCGCTGGTGGAGCGGCTCCGGGCATGCTGCGCGCATGCGCCGGTCTTTCTCCGCTGCGACCTTACCGATATCGCCGCTCTTCGCGCGGCCGTCGGCGAGGTGGAGCGCAGACTGGGGCCGATCCGGGCGCTGGTGAACAATGCCGCCAACGATGCCCGGCATGCCTTCGCCGAGGTCACGCCCGAATTCTGGGACCAGGCCATGGCCGTGAACCTCCGGCATCAGTTCTTCGCCATGCAGGCCGTGGTTCCGGGGATGACCGCTGCGGGCGGAGGCTCCATCCTGAACATGAGCTCTATTTCCTGGATCATTCCGAGCACGGGATTCCCCGTTTACGTAGCGGCCAAGGCGGCCATTGTCGGATTGACCCGCACCATGGCTCACGAGCTGGGAGCGTCGAACATCCGGGTAAACGCCATCCTGCCGGGCGCCATCCTTACCGAGCGGCAAATGCGCCTGTGGTGGACGCCGGCCTACGAAGCGGAGATTCTGTCGAGACAGTGCCTCAAGCGTCATTTGACGCCGGACGACGTGGCCCGCCTGGCCCTCTTTCTGGCCGCCGACGACAGCTCGGCGATCACCAACCAGAGTTATGTGATCGACGGAGGCTGGGTGTGAGGGGCATCCGCCAGGTTGCGGATCCTTGCAATCCGGTCAGGCGCAGGCTCGCGTCCGGGGCCTGCTCGTCTTTCCCCCAGGTCCAGTACATGCCCACGTAGGCATAGTTCTCTGTCTGGCCCGCCACGGAGTGTCCATAGCACAACAGAAATTGTTCGTTCGGGTTGTGTTTGAAGTGGTAGACGCCACCCAGATCGATCAGAGTTGAGGACTGGGTCTGCGGCGTGGCAAAGCCTTCCCGGGCGTGGGAAAAAACCTCTCCGCCGAGTTCAAGGCGCTCGCCGAAGGTATATTTGACCAGGAATCCTCCGTAAGGAAAGTTGCGGTAGCTGGTCTGCGGCACGACGGTTTCTCCGGCGCCGCCGTCCAGGAGCCAGTGTCCGAAGTTCTTTTGCAGCCAGACCGGAAGCCTGTACCAGACCTTCCCGACGCCGAGACCCAGAGCGTAGTTGCCGGTTGGCATCTCGAACATGGTGAACGTGCCAATCTGCGGAATGTACTTGGTTTCCTTGAAATAGGCGATCTTGGCTCCCAGTTCGGTATCCGTGAGCCCAAACGCGGTCGGGCCAAGTCCGCCGGGACGGTAAACCGGATTGTTGGACGGAGCCACCGCTCCCCAGGGAAGGATCGCGTGGAGTTGGACCCTGGGAATGGCGCCCCAGTTGAACTCCAGGGCCGGGCCGGTGGAGTCCATCTCCGCCGGAGTGCCGTCCGCTCCGCCGAAGATATAGAACTCGTAGTGATGCAGGTCGACCGGGACCGGATCGTCGGTTTGATAGGGAGGTCCCTGCGCCCACAGCCTGGAGGCCGCCCATGCAAGCAGGAGAAGAAGCGCCATCGGGGTGCGCCGGCCGTTCATCCGACGCGAGCCTCCTCCGTTCCGTCAAGGATCATGGCGCCCTCGCCCCCGGAGTGATCCGTCCAGCCCAGCATATATCGAACTTCGATACAAAACAATCCAGGGCCGGATGCAAGCCGGTATATTGAAGCTGTGTTGAAACAACAGCGGGACCTGCTTTCCGGACTCATACGCATTCACGTGCTGCTGCACGCCGCTCGGGAACCCATCTTCGGATTGGCGATGATGGAGGAGCTGGCGCATCATGGCTACCGCATAGGACCGGGAACTCTTTACCCGCTTTTGCATGGGTTGGAGCGCGGGGGACTGTTGAAATCGGCGATTACCAAGGAGGGCGGGCGGAAAAGGCGCGCTTACAGAATTACCACCGCCGGCATAAAGGCTCTGGATAAGGCACGGGTCAAGGTGGATGAGCTGCACCGCGAGCTTCAGGAAGAAAGTCCGCGCCAGATCCGGCCTCTCGGCGGCCTCGGTGAGCGAGGCCGCCGATCCTAAAAGGAGCGCTTAGCGAGAAGAAAACGTAGCGCCCGCCGGGACCGAACTACCGCTTTGGCCCGGATCTGGGGCGTCGGGGTCGTCGAAAAGCAGGGGGCAAGCCGGCTGCGGCCGGCATCGGGGTAAATCCGTTTTCGCCGAGGGCTGTGAAACCGGGGTGGGGAGACTGCGCGGCGACTCGGTACGCCTCTCCGTTGCTTTTACGTCGTTCGGCGTCCACGCAGGTGTCGGCCTTACAATGATGGCGCCCCCAAAAAGCGCCGTGAACGTGAATCAAGTCGTGCGGGACAACTGATTGGATTTTCGGGAAAGGCCTTCTTCCGATGAATAATCCGCTCTTGGTTTTTCGGGAATTCCGGCTATTTAGTGGAGGAACGGGTAGCCATGCGACGATTTGAGGATGCAGGATCATGAGCTGTATCGGCGCATATTGGGTATCGAGTCTCCGTGGAAAGTGGAGCGAGTAGAGATGAAGCTGGAATCTGGTGAGGTGCACGTTTATCTTGATCACGGCGAGGTGCGGCATTGGCCGTGCCCGGAGTGCGGCAAGAGGTGTCGGCAGTACGATCATCAGCCGGAGCGGCGGTGGCGTCACCTGGACACCTGCCAGTACCAGACGATCCTGCACGCCGAGCCGCCGCGGAGTGAGTGCGATGAGCATGGCGTACGGGTAGTGAAGCTGCCATGGGCCGAGCCGGGCAGCCACGTTACGGCGCTGTTTGAGGGGCTGGCCATCG
>JAJYZK010000170.1 GCA_021799945.1 Acidobacteriota bacterium | reverse complement strand
GTGGCGTTTTCGTGCAGGAACATGATGCCCTGGTGAGGAAAGCCGAGCTGGAGGTAGCCGGATTTGCCGACGTAGTCGAAGAGGAACTGCGCCTCGCTGGCCTCCGGCGAATCCTCGCCCGGAAAGTCGTCGGCGCGAAGCTGCTCCAGCAGCATCTCGACATCCTCCTTTTCCAGCTTGACTTCGGCCAGAGTTAAGAACGGCGCCGAGGCGCTTTTGGCCATCTCGACGAAGTCCTTCCAGCTATCGGGATTGGCGTCGTCTTCCCACAGGACGGTGGGAATCTCGTCGGTGACAAAACCGGGCAGGCGGCGCATGGAATGACCTTCGATGAAGGCCACCATGTCGTCTTTCAGTGAGGCTAAATTGTCGGGCTGCATAGTTTGAGAATCCTATTGTCGCAGATGGAGGACCAAGCCGGCGGCGGAACCGGGAAACCGGCTCCGGAGGGCTCTCCGGAACGGGCCGGCGCGGCCGGCCGCGCGGCCGGAAAGGACAAGGGATTGTGCTATATTCCGAAGCAGCACAATGATATTTTCGCGCGAATACGTCCATTATCTGGCGCGCCGGACCGTCCAACATCTTCTCGACGCCAAGGCCATCCGCACGACGAAACCGGAGGCGGTGGTGGAGCGGGTGAACGGGGTGATTCTGGAAGAACTTTCCCTGGAGGACCGCATCAACGAAGAAGTCCGGGTGATTTTGGATGCGTATCAGGACGATATGCGCCGCTCCGGCGCGAGCTACACCGAGATGTTCAAAAAAGTGAAGGTGGAGCTGGCCCGGAAATACAAGGCGGTCTTGTGAGACTTTCCCGCGACAAACTCAACAAACTGGCGCATGTGGTGGCCGACGCGCTCGCGGAGACCGCCGAATGCGACTTTCTGGAAGACCGGAACACCATCCGCCAGGAGGCGCGCAAGGCGCTGGAGAAAGTGCTGACCGAGGAGATGAAGATCGATCAGTCGGCCCGGCAGAAGATCGCCTCGCAGCGCAAGATTATCCCGGAAGGCAGTCAGGAGTGGGATATTCTGTACCGCAAATACTACAACGACGAAGTAAGGAAACTGGGCGTCTGAGCCGGCGCCCCGGTCGGGCTCGGGCTCGGCTTTGATATACTCGGGGCTGCGCACCTCCCGTCCGCATTCCCCGTGGCGTCATGGTGTAATTGGTTAACACGCCGCCCTCTCAAGGCGGAGAGTTCGGGTTCGATCCCCGATGACGCTACCACATGCCGCAATGGTTCTAGCGGCGTCAGGCCTCCGCCTGGAAATCCCCGCGCCCACAGCCTCATCCAAATCCAGCTTGCGGCCGAGTCGCGCATATCGACGCGCACTCTCATGCGCGCCGGCGCACGTCCGTGCGATGTATGCGGAAGACCGCGGCGGCTGTGGGCGGAGCGGGCGGGAATACGCTCTCGCGAGGGAGTTGTTGCAAGTCTTCGAAAAGATGGTAGGCACGAGGAGACTCGAACTCCTGACCTCTACCGTGTCAAGGTAGCGCTCTAACCAACTGAGCTACGCGCCTGCGCAGGCACTGCGACCCGCTAATCATACCAAAATCCGGCCCCGATTCATGTACCATCGAGTTCTCAAGCCCGGTTCGCCGCCATCGGAGTCCTGTGTTCAAAGAGCTTCGCGCCGCCCCCAATTTATTGACGTTTTTGCGGCTTTGCCTCATTCCGTTCCTGCTCATCGCGGCGCTGGAGTCGAACTATCGCACCGCGGTCATTCTCTTTGTGGTGGCCGGGCTCAGCGACGGTCTCGACGGCCTCGCGGCCCGCTGGCTCCAGCAGCAGACCCAGCTCGGCCAATACCTCGATCCAGTTGCCGACAAGCTGCTCTTGAGCGCGCTCTTTCTGGTGCTCATGCACCAGCAACTCGTTCCCCGGCGGGTCACCGTTCTGGTGCTCAGCCGGGACATCGGGATCCTGATTGTCGCGGCCGTGCTTTACATCAGCCTGGGGATGCGCGACTTCCGGCCCAGCATCTTCGGCAAAGCCAGCACATGCGCGCAGATTGTGGCTCTTTTCTCCGTGCTGTTATGCCAGTGGTGGCGCGGCGTGCTGCTCCTGACGCTCCTGCGCGGCCTCTCGCTGGCGGCGACGGCCGCGCTGGCCGTCATCTCGGCGGTGCATTATGCCTGGAGGACGGCGCGGCGGCTCGCGGTCATGGAAGCCGCCTGAGAGGCCGCCTGACAGCCATGGTGGAAGTCGATCGGCGCCGTCGCCGCCATCGCGGGCCGGCCGGGCGGCTATTGCCTTCATCTTCACGCCGGTTTAACGTTATCGAATAGCCCCTGGCGCATTGCAAGGGTTGCACGCCGGGCCGATCCGCAATCCTCCTAATTCCTCTTAAAGGGCCGATCATGTCGGAAACCATTCAAGACCGCGTTCTTCGGGTCATCGCAACGACGCAACGCATTCCTCTGGAACGGGTCAGGCCGGACAGCACCTTTGAAGAGCTGGGCATTGATTCGATGGACAGCATCAACATTCTTTTCGATCTGGAAAGCGAGTTCGAGATCGAAATCAAGGATGAGGATGCGAAGAAGATTCGCACCATCCGCGAAATGGTGGATGGCGTCGCCTACCTGGTGGACGCCAAGCAGAAGGCCTCCCAGCAGGCGTAGAGCGATCCTGAAGAACAGGCCCGCGCTCGATTCAAGCTTCACAGATGGGGTCGAAAGCCGGCGAGTTGCGCCATCTTCATGGCGCAGCTCGCCGCGAGGGGCCGTTTTCAACAGATTTTCGGCCTGGAGACTCCGGCGGAGAGACGCACGCTCGAGGCGAAAGAATGAAATAATGATCACAAGGATCGATGGAGCGAGTCGTCATCACAGGAATGGGCGTTCTGACCGCTCTGGGACCCGACCGGGAGGCCTTCTGGCGCTCCCTTGCCGCGGGTAAATCCGGCATCGGCCCTATCCCCGAAGCAGTCGGCCCGGCGCCCGAGTTTGGGATGAACTGCGTTCGCTTCAAAAACGCGGGCGTGGTGCGGGACTACGACCCGGAGGCGCATTTTCCCCGCAAGACCCTCACGTTTATGGACCGTTTCGCGCAGTTTGCGGTCATCGCCGCACGCCAGGCGGTGCAGGATGCGGGGATCGAATGGACCCCGGAGCTGCGCGAGACGACGGCCATCGTCACCGGCTCCTGCATGGGCGGAAGAACTGCGGCGGAGGTCGGCTACTGGGAGTTGTTCCATCAGGGCCGCAGCCGGGTGCACCCTCTGACCATTCCGCTGGAAATGACGAATGCCGGGGCCAGCCATATTTCCATCGATTTCGGCATTCAGGGGCCGGCCTTTACCATTTCCACCGCCTGCTCCTCCTCCGCGCACGCCATCGGGCAGGCCTATTGGATGGTGCGCAGCGGGGCCGCGCCCATGGCCATCGCCGGCGGCGCCGAATCGCCCCTGTTTTTAGGGGGGCTCAAGGCATGGGAGGCCATGCGGGTGGTCAGCACCGATACCTGCCGTCCCTTTTCGGCGGACCGCACGGGAATGATTCTGGGGGAAGGGGCGGCGATGCTGGTGCTGGAGCCTCTGGACCGGGCTCTGGGGCGCGGCGCCCGCCCGCTGGGGGAGATTGTCGGCTTTGGCATGTCCGCAGATGCCGGCCACATCACGCAGCCGGCCCCGGACGGCGCCGCGCTGGCCATCCGCGCGGCGCTGCGCGACGCCGCGCTCGCGCCCGAGGCGGTGGGTTACATCAACGCCCACGGCACCGCGACCGACGTCAACGATCGCATGGAGACGGCGGCCATCCGCAAGGTCTTCGGCCATCACGCGGACCGGCTGGCGGTCAGCTCCACCAAATCCATGCATGGACATACCATGGGCGCCGCGGGAGCGGTCGAAGCGGCCGCCACCGTTCTGGCGCTTCGCCACGGAATCCTGCCGCCCACCGCGAACTACAACGCGCCCGATCCGGAGTGCGACCTCGACGTCGTTCCCAACCAGGCGCGCGCCGCGCAGGTGGAGACCGCGCTGTCGGAATCCTTCGCCTTCGGCGGCTTGAACGCCGTGCTGGCCTTCCGGGCCTATTCCGGCTGAGCAGGGAAGGGAAACGGCTGCGAAACCCGCAGCCGGGGGCCAATGGCGCGGCGCGAGGCGCGGCGGAATCTTGCGGGATCGAAGAAGCCGCTAACGAGGGCCGTTTGGCGAGTCGGAAATTCGCTCAAGAACAACCGCAGATCCAATAACCGCAGGATGACAGTTCATGGGTCAAGCGAGCTTCCGAGGAGCGAAGCGCGGCCCACGCCGGGTCAGCCGTGCGCGCGCACGCCGTGGCTGCCGTTGGTCGAACGATGGACCGGCTGGCCGACCGCGAAGGATCTCTGAGGGGCCATCTTGGCGAAGACCTCCAGGACGTACTCCAAGTCCGTGTGGCTGTGCGCGGCCGTGACGCAGAGTCGTAGCCGGGCCGAGTCCTGGGGCACTGCGGGGAAGAGCACCGGCGCGGCCAGAATCCCGTGGTCGCGGAGCCGGCGCGCGAACAGGCCGGTGGTTGCCTCGTCCTTCAAGATCACGGGGATAACCGCGGTCTCCGACAATCCCACGTCGTAACCCAACTCGCGCAGGCCGGAGCGCAGAAACTCCGCGTTGCGGGCGATCTTCGCCACGCGTTCCGGCTCGCGCTTCAGAATGGCCAGCCCCTCCCGGATGGCGGCTACCGAGGCCGGGCTGAGAGCGGCGGAAAAGATAAAGGGCGAGGCGCCATGCTGCAGGAAGATGGCCAGCTCCTGCGAAACGGCGGCAAAGCCCCCGGTGGAGGGAATTGACTTGGCCAGAGAGCCGGTCCAGATATCCACTTCGTCGGTGGGGATGCCGAAGTGCTCGTCGGTGCCGCGTCCGTTCGCTCCCAGAACTCCGGAGGCGTGCGAATCGTCGACCAGGAGAAAGCAGCCGTAGGCCTTCTTGAGCTCCAGAATCTCCGGCAGGCGGCATATGTCGCCGTCCATGGAAAAGACGCCGTCGGTGATAATCAGAGTGCGATTGCCGGGTGAACCGCCTTCGATCTCCAGCTTCAGAGAGTCGGGGTCGTTGTGCCGGAAGCGCTGTAGCTGGACCCCGGCGAAGCGGCAGGCGTCGGTCAGGCTGCGATGGCAGAGCGAGTCCATGATGACCCGATCGGCGGGGCCGAAGAGGGCCCCTAAGATGGCGACATTGGCCAGGTAGCCGGAGCTGAAGGTAATGGCGGCCTCGGCGCCCTTGAAGGCGGCCAGGTCGCGCTCCATCTGCACGTGCTGATCGGTGGTTCCGGTCAAAAGCCGGGCGCCGCCGGTGCCCGTGCCGTATTTCGCAATGGCTTCCGTCGCGGCTTTATCGATTCTGGGGTCCCCGATCAGTCCCAGATAATCGTAGGAGGAGAGCATCAGCATCGAATGGCCGTCGGCTCGCACCTGAGGCCCCGTTCGACCCTCCAGGGGAATCTGGAAGGGATAGGCGTCCGCTGCACAGGCCATGGCTGTGGTTTCGAACATCCGGCGGGCCCGGGCGTCGAGCAGGTCGTTCTTGCGGAAGCTCAATCCGCTGGGGTGATCGAAATAACCGTTGAACGACTTGCCGGAGGAAGAGGGAAAGCCCGCTCCGCCATTGTGAAGATCGTGATCGTTAAGGGGCATGTTAAGTTACAAAGTTTCCACGCGTTAAGCTGACTATAGAGCAGGATGAGCCGATTGGGGAAGCTTAAGTCGAAGTTCTGACGACATTTGCCTCGTTTGAGATCCCTCCCCGGCCGCGGCTCGATCCTGCCCGGCTGCGCCTGTATCTGCGATTCGCGGCGGGGCTTATTCCAGTGTACCCGTTGGTCGGCTGTCCGGTAAGGCGGCTGGGGGAATCCGAGCAGGCAAGGGTGGAGTCCTGGGCATGGCGCGGACTCCTGCGCCGCTGCCCTCCACCCACCCCGGTTTCGACTTTCGCTCCTGCTCTTGCCTGGACCTTGGGTGACCCTTCCGGTTTGAATTATCGTTTCTTTCAGGCGCGTATTCGGACGATCGGACCATGGCGGAACATTCAAACCGAGATTCAAACCGGGATTCAAACGAAGATGCAACCACCGCGTCCCCCAAGCCTTCCATGGAGGCTTTCGACGATCGGGCATCGGCCGAATCTCCCGCGTCGCCGAGCCAGCCGGCGCGCGGCCCTCAGCCGCTCGCCGAGACCCGCGCCGTGAACGATCTGATGGTCTTCCATGACGTCGCCCGCGCCCTGGCTTCGTCGCTGGACCTCGACTCCATCCTGCGCGCCATCACCCAGCACATGAAGCAGCACTTCGAGCCGGAGTGCTGGTCCCTGCTGATCGCCGATCCGTTGCGGGGCGACTTCTATTACGCGATCGCCTACGGCGAGGCGACGGATCCCGGCGGGGCCCTGCGCGTTGACCCCAGCCAGGGACTTGCCGGCTGGGCGGCGAAAAGCGGGGAGGCCCTCGTTCTCCCGGAAGGCGAAGACGTTCTCCGGTTCGAAGGGCTCGGCGTCGATGCCGGTCCTTCGCCGATTCGCTCCCCAGTCTGCATTCCCCTGAGCTGGCAGCGGCAGGTGCTGGGCGCCATCGAGCTGATCAACTGCCCGGTCACGTCCCTGACCGACTATACCCTTACCTTTCTGAAGGTCTTGTGCGACTATGCGGCGGTCGCCATCCAGAATCTGCGGGCGGTGGAAAAGATCCAGGCGTTGACCATCACCGACGATTGCACGGGCGTTTACAACGCGCGGCATCTTTTCGCTGTGCTGGAGAAAGAACTGGAGCGTTCGCATCGCTTTCGGATCCCGTGCAGCGCGATCTTTTTTGATCTGGATCACTTCAAGCGGGTCAATGACGCGCATGGGCATCTGGTCGGCAGCGGCGTTCTGGCGGAGGTGGCGGGGATACTGAAGCGGAGCGTCCGCGGAGTGGATTCGGTTTTTCGCTACGGCGGCGATGAATTCGTGATTCT
>JAJYZK010000169.1 GCA_021799945.1 Acidobacteriota bacterium | reverse complement strand
CGGGCCTCGTCCAATTGCATCGAGCTGACCCCGAAGTCGGCCAGCAGCCCGTCCAGACTGCCCTTCTCGATTCGCTGCTCCATCCGGGAAAACGCCTCGCCGTGCAACTCCCACCCCGGCATCCCGGCGCCGAGCAACTCCTCCTGCTCCCGCAGCCGCTCCCGCCCGAACTGCAGCGCCTCCGGATCCCGATCGAAGCCGATGAGCCGTCCCTGCGCTCCAAGCTTCGACGCCACGGCCGCCGCATGCCCCGCCATCCCGAGCGTGGCGTCCAGGTAAACCCCGCCCGGCCGCACGTTCAGATATCGGATCGCCTCTTCCAGCAGCACCGGCACATGCCGCTCGCCTGCGCGCTTCATGTGCTCCCCCGCGGGGACCGGCCCTGCCGGCGCCGGATCAGAAGCCCATGGACGCCAGATCCTTGAAATCCTCTTCCGTCATAGGATTGGCGTCCATGTGCTTGGTGAAGTCTTCCCGGTTGGATACCTGCAGATAGGTTTGATAGCCGAAGACCAGCACGTCGCCGGTCACCCCCGCCGTCTCCCGCAAGATCTGCGGAATCAAAACCCTGCCCTGCGCATCCATCTCCGCCGTCTGACCGTAATAGTTCACCCGCTCCAGATACTTCCTCTTCGCCGCGTTGAAGCTGGGAATTGCGGCCAGACGCTCCTCGATCCTTTGCCACTCCGGCATGGGATAAATCTCCGCCGCCACTCCATCCCTGCTGGTGATGTAAAACAGCGTCCCGTACTTCTCATCCACCAGGCGCTTGAACTCCGCCGGCAACTTCAGACGGCCCTTTTCATCGACCCGGGCTGGATGATTGCCGCGAAACATCTGTCAACGCCTGCTCTTTCCAGAATCGTGGCGCCAGCGGCCTGAATTGGATCGACTGAATCCCTTTCATCCCACTTTGGACCACTTTTGTCCACATCTTATCGGAGTCGGAGCGACTGTCAAACCGCAAAATCGAGGGGCCGGAGCGGTTGCGCGGCAGCGTGCGGAAAACCGCAACATAGTGTGTGTTATCTGGAATGGTTACCCACGATGCTGTGTTAATTAAACAGGTTCCGGTTGTCTTCCGCGCACTTGTCAGAGGGCGGAAATCAGGTTAGGCGCTGGTGGAGGAACCAGGCGAAGCGGCGAGCGGGGAGGTGTTGGCCGCCGACTGGATCGTTGGAGGAGCCCCCGGGAAGACCGATCTTATTCCGATGGGCTCTGGCGCAGGGGAAGCGAAGGCGTGGCTGCGCGCTGCGCGACCGACCTTCTCTGAACTACGAACCCGAGGTAGAGCACGACCAGCAAATTCAGCAGGGTGAGCGCCGCTTTCAGCCAGGAAGGCCGCAGCAGGATCTTGTACAGCTCCCAGGGCAGAAACGACGCGGTAAGAATCAAGGTGAAATACTCGGCCCAGACCTTTTCCAGCACCAGGCCGGAGCCCTCGATGAAATCCAGCACGGCGTAAAGAAAAATGCCCAGGCTGATCTCTTTGAGCCTTCGCGGGCTGAGCAGTTCGGCCTTTTCCAGCAGCAGATTGACGAATCGATTTTCCGGATCGAAGCGAAACGCGACGGTGGCCCGCAGCAGCAGGTCGCCGATATCCTTGTGCAGGAGCCGGATAATTCCGAAACCCATGGAGACAAAAAGCACGCCCTTGAGCAGCTTGAGAACGCCGATCGCGATCAGCCAGCGATTGTGGCGCTGCGGGACGGAGCGAGGCGGAGCTGTTTTTTCAGTTCCGCTCACGGGCTCCCTCGGCGCAAACTGACAGGGTCGAATTCAGGGGCAGCGCTGCGGCCACGGGGCGCATGCGCGCCGGCCTCCGCAGCGGCGGGCGGCGTGGGGGCGCCCGTCACCGGCATCGGGCAATCCGGCGGCCAAACATTCATTAACGGGCGATCAGCCGTTTGCGGGCGGCCTGCGGCAGGTAGGGGGCGAGCTTTTCCATCGCCGCCTCGACGCTTACGCCATACTTGGCTCGAAGCTGCTCCACTTTCCCGTGCTCGATGAAGCGGTCCGGCCAGCCGATGCGCACGACGGGAACCTCGACCTGCATCTCCGCGATCGCCTCGACCACCGCGCTGCCGAAGCCGCCCATCAGCACATGATCCTCCAGGGTGACCAGCACGCCGGCCCGGCGGGCGTAGGTTTCCAGCAGTTCGAGATCGAGAGGCTTGGCGAACCGCGCGTTGACGACGGCGGAGGAAAAGCCCTGCTTTCGCAGCCGTTCGGCCAGATCTTGCGCCATGGGCAGCAGGGCTCCCAGTCCAAATATGGCCACCTCGTCTCCGTCTTCCAGCAACTCGGCCTTCCCGATCGGCAGCGCGGTCGGATGGGCCTTGACCGGAGCTCCAGGACCGGTTCCCCGCGGATAGCGGATCGCGCTGGGTCCGGGATGCAGCATCGCGGTGTAGAGCATATCCGCCAGCTCATCCTCATCCTTGGGAGACATATGCACGATATTCGGGATGCCGCGCAGGAAGCTGATGTCAAACAGGCCGTGATGCGTCGGGCCGTCGTCCCCCGAGAGCCCGCCGCGATCCATGCAGAAGACGACGGGAAGGTTCTGCAAACAGACGTCGTGGACCAGGGGATCGAAGGCCCGTTGCAGAAAGGTGGAGTAGATGGCGCAGAACGGCTTAAAGCCCATGGTCGCCATGCCGGCGGCAAAAATCACGCCGTGCTCCTCCGCGATCCCCACGTCGAAATATCTCTTCGGGTAGTGCGGGCGAAACAGATCGAGGGCCGTGCCGTTGGGCATCGCGGCGGTAATGGCCACGACTTTGTCGTTCTCCCCGGCCAGCTTGACCAGCGTGTCGGCGAAGACTTCCGAGTACGTGCGCTGCCCGGCCTGCTTGGTCTCACCCGTCTCCGGATCGTAGGGACCGAGCCCGTGAAACTTCTTCTGCTTGTCCAGGGCGGGCTGAAATCCCCGGCCCTTCTGGGTGATGGCGTGCAGCAGGACGGGCCGCTCCTGGGACTTGAGAAACTGGAAGGTTTCGATGAGCAGGCCGATGTTGTGCCCGTTGACGGGACCGTAATACGTGAGTCCGAACTCCTCAAACAGCATCGAGGGCCATAGCATGCCCTTGGCCGCTTCCTCCGCCTTGCGCACCATATTCAGGGCAGTCTTGCCGCCCAGCTTTTGCAGCAGGCGGGCCGCGCTCTGGTGCAGGTTCGCGTAGTGCTCATTGGTGACGATCCGGTGCAGGTAGTTCGCGATGGCCCCCACGTTGCGGTCGATGGACCACTCGTTATCGTTGAGCACTACGATCAGGCGGTTGGTGACGGAGGCGATATTGTTGAGCGCTTCGAAGCTGATTCCGTTGGTGAAGGCCGCATCTCCGGCAAAGGCGACGATATGGTCTTTGGCCCCGGCCAAGTCTCGGGCCGCAGCCATGCCCAGGGCGGCCGAAAGCGCGGTGCCCGCATGCCCGGCGCCATAGCAATCGTGCTCACTCTCGCTGCGCAGGGCGAAGCCATTCAGTCCCCCGGGCTGACGCATGGTGCCGAACCGGCTGCGGCGGCCGGTGAGCAGTTTGTGGGTGTAAGCCTGGTGGCTCACGTCAAAGACGAACTTATCTTTCGGCGTTTCGAAGACGTAATGCATCGCCAGCGTGAGCTCGATCACGCCGAGATTGGGCCCCAGGTGGCCGCCGGTCTTGGAAAGAACCAGGATCAACTGCTCGCGAATTTCGCCGGCCAGCGATTCGAGTTGGGGCACGGTCAGGCACTTGATATCCGCCGGGGTCTGAATGCTGTCGAGTAGTTGCCCCATATCGCTCTTTCGCGCTCCGCAAAGAACCTGCGCCCGGTCGAAACGGCTTGCGCATCAAAAAAGACCCCGTACGGGGCCTGCTGCGGGCTTGGAGCTTCGCATCTGGTTCCCCCAGTATACCAAGCGCGCCGTCCTTGAGCCCGGCAAAACCAGGGGGCTGCGATGCGACCGGTCAACCTGCGTGAAATCCATCTCTCTCTGCCGGAAGGCCGAGGCGAAAGCCGATCCCGCGATGCCGTTTCCGGCATCTCCTTGCCGCATGTAAAGTCCGGCGCCACCGGCCGCCGCCCCGGCGCCGCACCGAGGCTCGCTCAGTCGCCGGTAACTTCGACGCTCATCCCGTAGTCATCCGAGGAAGGTTCCTTCTCGTGCCTGTGGTTATCCGTGGCCGTCACTTTTTGCACTGAAAAAGGTCCATTTCGACCCGGCTCCGTCATGGACCGCGCATCGGCTCCGCCGCTGCGGCCAGCGACCGGGGCGCCGGCCTCGCTCTCTTGCCACAAAGCGGGAAGTCTCGGGTAGGATGAAGCCAGCCGTTCTTTCGCCCCCCCGCGAGCGGCGCGATTCCTCTCCCCACACGGACCACCGCAACCGGCGGATGCGGGTGTGAGCCTTCCAGGGCTCGCCCTCAGGCTCCGCCCATGG
Organism: Acidobacteriota bacterium; assembly: GCA_021799945.1. GTDB lineage: Bacteria > Acidobacteriota > Terriglobia > Terriglobales > Acidobacteriaceae > PALSA-350. Next base: position 2,518 of record JAJYZK010000169.1, on the reverse strand, counting down.
CCGATACCAAGATGCTTTCACCAGGCGCGATCGTGCAAGAGGATGAGACAAAGCGGCTGACGGCGCTCCGCCAATACGAAATCCTGGATACGCTGCCGGATCCCGCCTTCGACGAGATCGCCCGCCTGGCGGCCTCCATCTGCAACGCGACCTACGCCTTCATTGGATTCGTCGACTGGTCGCGGGTCTGGTTCAAATCGACCGTGGGCTTTTCCGGACGCCAGATCAGCCGGAGCGGCTCGCCGTGTCAGTTCGTTGTGCTCAACGCCAAGCCGGTGGTGATCGGGGACGCCGCCGACGACCTGCGCTTCCGCGGCGAGGGCATCCAGCTCACGAACGAAGTTCGATTTCGCTCCTACGCCGCAGCCCCGCTTCTTTCCCCGACCGGCGCGACTCTGGGCACGCTTTCCGTCTGCTCCCCCGAGCCCCATGTCTTCGGGCGCCACTGCGTCGACAAGCTTCAGGCGCTGGCCCGGCAGGTGATGACGAGGCTGGAGCTCTACGCCAAGGGAAGCGAACTGGAGCAGCTTCTGCGCACCCGCCAGGGCGTCGAACAGGTGTTGAACGTGGAGCGAAGCTTCAGCGCCTCCGTTCTGAACTCGATCGGGGTGATGGTGCTGGTGCTGGATACCGCCGGCCGGCTGATCCGCTTCAACCGCGCAAGCGAAGCCCTTTCCGGCTTAAAGCTCTCCGACGCGATCGGACAGTCCTTTGCCGAGCTGTTCTTTCCCCGGGAGGAACGGGAGGCCGCGGAGAAACTTTTCGAGAGCGCGCGCGGCGGCGCGGAAAGCCGGCCTCTGGAAGTCGATGGGCAGAGCGGAGACGCGGAGACGCGCCGGATTGTTTGGTCCGCCACTCCGCTGACCAACGCGCAAGGCGCGATCGGCTACGTCATTCTGACCGGGGTGGACGTGACCGAACTGCGGCGCGCGGAGTCCGCCCGGCAGGCCAGCGAAGCCGGCTACCGGCAGCTCATCGAGAGCAGTCACGGTTTCATTTTCACCCACGACATGGAAGGGCTCCTGCGGGCCATCAATCCGCACGGCGCGGCGGCCCTGGGATACGCGCCCGAGGAGATGATCGGATCCCCGCTGAGCCGGTACATCGATCCCGAACACCTGACGGAATACGCGAGCTATTTCCGCGAGGTCGCGGAAAAGCTGGAGAAGGACCTCCAGGGAAGGTTTTATCTCCGCGCCCGGGATGGCCGGCTCTGCATCGTCGAATATCGCAACCGGATGCTCCGTCTGCCGGACGCGGAGGCCTTTGTGCTGTGCCACGGGATCGACATCACCGATCGCAAGCTGGCGGAGGACAAGGTCCATGCCCTCATGCTTCGCCAGCAGTCCATCCTGGAGTCGGCCGGGGACGGCATCTGCGGCATCGATCTGGAGGGACGCTTCACCTTTGTCAACCGAAGCGCGGCGGCCAGCCTCGGCTATTCTCCGGAGGAATTGCAGGGCAAAGATGCGCACGCCCTGGTGCAGCACTCCCGCGCCGACGGCTCTCCCTATCCAGCGGAGGAATCGCCGATCCTGGCCAGCCTGAGAAACGCCAGCCGGCAAAGCGCCGGCGCGCCCGGCGCCAATTTGCAAAGCGCGCCAAGCGAAGGAGCGGCGCGCATGCAGAACGAGGTCTTCTGGCGCAAGGACGGCTCCTCCTTCCCGGTGGAATACTCGGTCTGTCCCCTCTGGAATGACGGCTTCGTGGAAGGCGTCGTCATCGCCTTCGAGGACGTGACCGAGCGCCGCCGCCTGGACCGGATGAAGGACGAATTCATCTCCACGGTGAGCCACGAGCTGCGCACGCCGCTCACCTCCCTGCGGGCCTCGCTCGGCCTGATCTCCGGCGGAGTTCTGGATATGCACCCGGAGAAGGCCAAACAGATGCTCGATATCGCCGTGGGGAATACCGATCGTCTCGTGCGGCTGGTCAACGACATTCTCGACTTTGAACAGATCGGCAGCGGGAGCCTTCCCCTGCATCCGGCGGCGTGGAACGCCATCGATTTGCTGGGCCGGGCGGTGCAACAGGAGCGGATCGGCGCGGCGCGCGCCGGCGTCAACTTCCGCATTGACGCGCAGCCGTTGGACGTCTGGGTCGACGGAGACAGAACGCTGCAGGTGCTCGGAAATCTGATCCGAAACGCCGTCAAATTCTCCGAGCGGGGCGGGGAGATTCGGCTGGCCGCCTCGGCCTCCGGAGAACGGGAGGTCCTCTTCGCCGTTCAGGATCGCGGGCGCGGAATTCCCGCCGATAAACTGGAGATCATCTTCGAGCGCTTCCGGCAGGCGGACGCCTCCGATTCACGCGTCAGCGGCGGCGCGGGCCTGGGTTTGGCGATATGCCGGGGCATTGTGGAGCAGCACGGCGGCCGCATCTGGGCGGAAAGCAATCCCGGCCAAGGCAGCACCTTCTTCTTCACCCTGCCCCGGCACTTTCCCCCGCTGGAGCAGGCCGAGGAGATCCCTCTCGACTTCGATCCCACCCCCTGACGCTCTCTTCGCCGAGCAGATGT
>JAJYZK010000168.1 GCA_021799945.1 Acidobacteriota bacterium | reverse complement strand
TCCGGTACGCCATCTCGTACTCCGTGATGCGCGAATTCGTCTCCGGATCGCCAAACTCCTCGTAGGTTTGCCGGTTGATCGCCTCGACCGCGTCGAGCATCTTGCGGCGCACCTCGCGATTCACGCCTTTCGGGTCGCTGAGATAGAGCACCGGGTCGCCCGCGGAGCGAAGCCCCACCCCGGCATATTCCGAGGAGAGGAAACCGCTGCTCCATAGGCGCGAGGAGAGCGGCTGGTTGTTCTCCTTCGCATTCACCTTGCTCAGCAGCACCACAAAGGTGGGCAGGTTCTCATTCATGCTGCCCAGCCCGTAGGAAAGCCAGGACCCGAGGCACGGTTTGCCCGCATTCATGTTTCCGGTGTTGAGCAGCATGATGGCCGGTTCATGATTGATGGCGTCCGTACTGGTCGATTTGATGATGGTGAGGTCGTCCACCATCCGTGCGGTGTAGGGCAGCAGGTCGCTGACCCATGCGCCGGAGCCGCCGTGCTGCTGGAAGGGCCAGTGCGAAGGAGCGATGGGAAAGCGGGCCTGACCGGCCGTCATGCCCGTCAACTGCTGCGCTCCGCGCACGGAGTCCGGAATGTCCTGGTTGTAGAGCTGGGCTAGCTTGGGCTTGTAATCCAGCAGGTCCATCTGCGGCGGGCCTCCGGACATGAAGAGATAAATCGCCCGCTTCGCGGTCGGGGCGAAGTTGGGCAGCCGAAGCGCTTCGGGATTCGGGGGAACAGCCGCCGGAGCTGCCGGCGTCGCGGCCTCCGCCCTGCGGACCAGCGCCCTGTCGCCCAACAGGCTGGCCAGGGCGGCCCATCCCAGCACCTTCCCCGACCTGCCCAGAAAATGCCGGCGGGTCTCCAGCGCGGCCCATTCCATCTTTGCGCCGCCGGCGATCGGAAGATCGAAGATTGTCGGGCCGTCTTCCGGGTCCGTGCACAACGGATGCTGTTTCATCGGTTCCTCCTGCGCGCGCGGCCTTCGCCGAGGCTTCGCATTATTTATTCAGCGTCTCGTCCAGGTTGAACGCCTCGCTCACCACCATCGTCCAGGCCGCAAGCTCGGGGGGCGGGATAGCGGGATCGGCCTTCTTTTCCCCGACGGCGATCAACTCGCGAGCCGCCTTCGGATCCGCCTCGTAGTGTTGCTCCATTTGCTCCAGCGAGCCCTCAAGAACGGCCTCCATCCGCGGCGTGGGATCGTGCGAAAGCAGTACGTCGCTCAAGCTCCGGATCCGCTGGGCCGAGTTGGCGCCGCCGCTTTCGATGAGCCGCTGGGCGAAGACGCGCGAGGCCTCCACCCACTGCGGGTCGTTCATGGTCACCAGAGCCTGCAACGGCGTATCCGTTCGCTGGCGCCGGGTGCATACCGCGTCCCTGGCCGGGGCGTCGAAGGCCTCCATGTCGGGAGGCATCGCCATGCGCTTCCAGTAGGTGTAGAGGCTGCGGCGATAGAGCGCGTCGCCGTGATCCTGCTTGTATTTGGTGGTGTCGCTGCTGGGGTAGCCCACGGACTCCCAGACATTCGGCGGCTGATAGGGCTTCACGCTCGGGCCGCCGATTTCGCCCACCAGCAGCCCGCTGGATTGCAGCGCGATGTCGCGCAACATCTCCGCGTCCATGCGATAGCGCGGGCCGCGCGCCAGCAAAAGGTTCTTCGGATCCTTCGCCATCCGGTCGGGAGTGGAGCGAGCGCTCTGGCGGTAGGCGGCCGACATGACCATCAGCTTGTACATGTGCTTCACGTTCCAGCCGCTCTCGCGAAACTCCACCGCCAGCCAGTCGAGCAGCTCGGGGTTGGAGGGCCTCTGGCCCATGATCCCGAAATCCTCGGTCGTCTCGACGATGCCGGCGCCGAACAGTTCGTTCCACATCCGGTTCACGGTCACCCGCGCGGTCAAAGGATTCGCCGGGCTCACCGTCCACTCCGCCAGCGCGAGACGATCATGCGGCTCGCCGGCGGGCAGCGGAGGCAGGAAGTGCGGAGTATTCGCCTCCACCCGTTGTGTCCGGGCCGTGTAGATTCCGCGGGTCAACACATCGGCATAGGCGACCGAAGGCTTCTCCCGGGCCACCAGACTGGTGACTCCGCCAGCCGCAAGCTTGTCGAGCTGGGCATCGAGCGCCTGGATCTCCCGCCGGGCGGCCATGGTCGCGCCATCGACATTTTCGGAATAAAACGCATCGACGACATGCCATTGATCGCGATTCCACGAGGCGACAGGCCGGCTCACAATCTCGGCCACGTAATCTTCATACGGCAGCCGAGCCGCCTCGTCGCCGGTCAACTCCCGGCTGTAAAGGCGCAAATCCTGGTAGCGCGTTTCCCGCGCCGGAAGCGCATCCGGCGCCCTCCAGCCAAGTTGCATCGGAGCAGCGGTGCGAATGCTTGCCCGGTCCAGCGTGTCGGAGATCGACTTGGTCGCCGCCGGTTCTCCATCTACATAGATTTTCACTCCCGCCGCACGGCCGGAACCGTCATAGGTGAAAAAGAGGTAATGCCACTCACCCCGCACGGCCACCGGCTTCCGGGTCACAACCTTCAAGGCTCGCTGCGGCGCCTGGTTCACCAGATCGACCTCGACCGCTCCCTGCGCCTCCGACATGTCCCAGCCGCGGCCCTTCTGCGTCATATCCATCTTCGAGAGCAGCGTGCCGGGATCCTTCGATACAGAGAAGTGCGGCGCCGCCCGGAGCATGAACCATCCGCCCGCGGAGAAGGGCTGATTCCACTCGAAATCACCCGTCTGACCCAGCACGATGCGGGTGCTGGTGTCCATCCGGAAGTCCGGCCACAGCCACGTCGTTTCTCCCCATTGGGGCGGAAACTTGCCAATGGGAAATTCCTTGATTGCGGCCCACGGCGCCGTGTTGCGCAGCACGCCACCGCCGCCCTCGTCCAGCCGGAGCCGAAGCTGCATCCCCGCGGGAGAAACCGCCTGGGGAAGATGCTGTTTCGACGCCAGCCACTGGGGAATCGCCCCACGATCCCGCATCCTCGCCGCGCGCAACTGGTAGGCGAGAGCCGAGCGGCGCGCCAGGATCCGGTTGTATGCATCCAGGTTTCGCTGCGGGGGAATGCGAATCACCGGGGCCCAGTCCGGCTGATCTCCGTTGAACGGCTCCTCGTCGATATTGTTGAAAAAACCGCTGAGCTGATAGAAGTCCTTCTGTGTCGTGGGATCGTACTTGTGGTCGTGGCACACCGCGCAGCCCACGGTCAAACCGAGAAAAGCCGCTCCGTAGGCCTCCGTCCGCTCCCTGGCGATGTTTACCCGCAACTCCTCGGTAATCGTGCCGCCCTCGTTGCTGCTCACTCCGGAACGGACATAACCGGTGGCGACGATCGAATCGATATTGGCCGCCGGCATCAGATCGCCGGCGATCTGCTCCATGGCGAAGCGGTCGAAGGGCTTGTTCTCGTTGAACGACCGAATCAGGTAATCGCGATAGGGCCAGATGTGCCGGTTGTTGTCGAAATGCAGCCCATAGGTATCGGCATAGCGCGCATAGTCGAGCCAATAGCGCGCGCGCTGTTCGCCGTAGCGCGGGCTGGCCAGGAGCCGGTCGACAACCTTTTCATACGCCTGCGGGGAGTCGTCCGCCAGAAACGCATTCACCTCCGCGGGGGTGGGAAGCAGCCCCGTCAGATCGAGGGTGACGCGCCGGATCAACACCGCCTTGCTGGCTTCCGGCGATGGCTGCAAGCCCTCTTTCTCCAGGCGGGCGAGAATAAATCTGTCGATCGGAGTCTTCGCCCATCCCGCATTTTTAACGGCAGGCAGCGGAGGCCGCACCGGCCTTTGAAAGGCCCAGTGCGGCTCATAGTGCGCGCCTTCCCGGATCCATTCCTTGAGGATCGCGATCTCGCGCGGCTTCAGGGGCTGGGCCTCACCCTGGGCGTTTTGCGGCATGAGCACGTGCGGATCTTTGGATTCGATGCGCCGGATCAACTCGCTCCGCTCCGGGTGGCCGGGAACGATCGCATCGGGCTTGCCCGGACGCTTGAGGAATGCGGTTTCCTGCAGATCCAGCCGCAGGCCGGCCTTCCGCGCCTCCGGATCGGGGCCATGGCAACTGAGACAATTCGCCGCGATAATCGGCTGGACGTCGCGATTGAAATCGACTCGCTGAGCGCCTTGCGCGCCGCTGGAATGCGACTTGCCGGCTCGGCAACCGATACCCGCGGTTACCAGGACTGCGGCCACAGGTAGCGCCAGGACCAAGCCGCGGCGCGCCGACCAGTGCCCTCGTTGCGTGCTGACGGAATGAAAACGGAAAGAGCCTCGACCATTCGGCAACAAAGGCATGGTGACGGAAACCTCGCCCGGCTCAGCTTCCCTGTCTGCGCAGGTTGATGAGCTGTCGATGCCGGCTCAGCCAGAACCCGCGAGGCGCTCCAGTCGGGCGTAGCCCAATTCCCGCCGCCTAGGTTCCCCTCATTCCGCGCGGGGCTGGCGGGAAGAATCCGGCGGCAGAAGTATATCGAAGCCAACGGCAGTGTGACAAGGCTCACGCTCGCCGCCGGGGATCTTCCGACATTCGCCGTCCTGGCCGGCGGGACCGCCCGGCGAGAAAGCCGGGATCGCGCCCCCGGTCCATTTGCCGAGGGAGCAGCCGCTCAGCGGCGGAATCGCCGAGAAGGATCTCTTCGGCGCCGACTGGGAGAACTCGATCCGCCGGCTTCATCCCCGCTCAGGGGGGAAGTTTCACTCTATTTCGCCAGCTTCACCGCGCTGAGTTTTTGCTCCCGCGCATGATTCAATTGGTCTTGTGTTGAGGCCCACGCAATCTCGCCCGGGGTATAGCTTGCATTGCGGACCGCATTCCGCAGAATCTCGTCCGTCACGTAGGCCCCGGGCTTAAGCCTCAGAATCGCCTCTCCCTGCTTCAGGTTGAACTGAACGTTCACTACCCCGGGAACCGTCTGCAAACGATGAACGACGCCGAAGGACGTGAACGGGATGGCTACGCCGAGAACCTGAACCTCCACATCTCCCGCGAATGCGGGCAGCCGCGTTCCCGGAAGCGCCGCCGCGCCGGGCTTTGGCGCAGCGATATTCGGCGCGGGCGCAGGTGCGCTACCAGCCGTGGCGGCCGGCGTGGCGGACGCCCAGCCGCAGGTTGTGAATGCGATGGCGGCGAAGGTAAGGACTGCGAAAGGAGCAGACCACTCTCCTTTGGCGAAATTCGACATGAAGGGCATGCAACAGTCTCGTTTCTGAAAATTGACTCTTTCCGCTAAAAAAGCGACCTCAAATCCCGCTGCTCACGGTTACGGAGGATGTCTGGGGGAACCAAGCTATGAACCAAGCTATAAATGATGTCTGGTAAACCAGACATGGCGGTACACCAGAAGCAATCCAAGATTGCGCTCGGGACCTCCCTCCGGGACGCTCTGGTAGCCGGGAATTTCCGCGAGCGCGGCGAAGCCCCAGTTTTTCCCCACAAAGCGGATTCCGGGATCGAACTGCAGCAATGTGCCTCCCGTCGTCAGATTCGGGGTCATGCCCACGAGGCCCAGGTCGCCGGACTGCATAGGGTCCCCAACATCCTGAGAACGCTGGATCGGCGCGGAGATGGATCCTGCGGGACCGGCGGTGAAGGTCGTCCGCTCGGTGTCCTTCTGGTTGACGATCAAATTCGTCTCAAGCAAAAGGAAGGTCTCTACGCTCGGCACCCCGGTGTCCGCCAATTTTGGAGCGATCCGGCGCTGCAAACTGTCGTCGGCGAAATATTCGTTGCCGATCCGATACCCGTCCGACGCTGTGTGGTGCAAGAAGCCGCCGTACCCGTCAATTTCGGCATTCAGGGTCTGCCGCGTAAAGATAAGGCCGTTTTTAGTGGCCCATGCGCCGGTTCCCGGCTGGAGAATTTCGGGAAGTCGGCCATAGGCGTTGGAATCGTTGTGCGGCCCCACTGGAATCAGCGCGCCGGCGATCAGCGAGAGCCGGTTGGTCGTGCCGACTCCATCCCGCTCCCAGAATGTGTATCGAGGCAGGAAACTGATGTCTCCGGGACCCCAACTGTGCTCCGTATGAAAGACCGGCGTCGGAGAGGAGACCTGGTTATATTGAAAGGGCGTTTCCTCGAAAATGAACGTGATGTTGTGGCTCAAACCGTAAAGACCGACGCTTTCCGCGGTGGCCGCCCGCCGGCCGTCGGTTCCGGTAAAAACCAGCGCCTGCTCGCGATAAACATAGTCGCCGGCGGAAATGGGCGACGCCGCCGGGAAGGTCATGGGAGCGGCCCAAAGCGCGGGAGCCGCATAGGTAAACAACAAGGCACAGAGCAGCAGCGCCAAAATGATCATGCGGGAAAAACTCCGTCATAAAATTTCGATGTATTGTCCACCGCCGGCTTGCGTTGGAAGGGATGGATCGCGGCGCGATCAAACTGCCGCCGTGAACTTGAGGTTAACATGTCGTAGCCTGACGATATTCTGACGATTTAGACGGACTCATGCCTGGGGGCTGGCCGGATCGGGACGGCGAATCGCCGCTCCAGCATCCAAGAATCGCCTGCCGGGCCGGAGGCGAATGCGCGGCGTCCCGGCAGCGCCTTAGTTTGGGCGCGACCGCCCGCAATTTGTTAGCCGCTGGAGGGACGCCGCCGAGCCTCTTCAGCCTGATTTAAGGTTGCCCGACTATGCTGGTTACGATGTCCTCCATGCGCAGAAAGGCGCGCCGGACGCCGATGGGAATTCCGGCCGCTCTGCTGCTCGCCTTCGCAGCTCCGGGCGCCCCGGCGCAGAGTGTTTCGGCCTCCGCCGCGCCGCCGGCCTCCACTCCCCCGGCGATTAGCCTCCAGGCGGCCATCCGGCTGGCGCAACAGAATGAACCCGCCTTTGCCCAGGCCGTGGCGGCCGCGCGCTCCGCCGGGATCGACCGTTCTCTTTCCAGGAACGCCATGCTGCCGACCGCAGCCTATTTGAATCAATTCCTCTACACTGAGCCGCACGGTCTGAGGAAC
>JAJYZK010000167.1 GCA_021799945.1 Acidobacteriota bacterium | reverse complement strand
ACTGCAGCAGTTGAATCGGCAGTTGGCGGAGGAGCAATCGGCCTTCGACCGCAATATTTCCGACGACCCGAGAAGCATTGAGGTCCAGAGCGTTGCGGATCTGGACGGGCTGCCTGCCGACTATATCCGCCGTCATCCGCCGGGCGCCGATGGCAGGATTCGCATCACCACAAGCTATCCCGACGCGCTGCCGGCCTTCCAGTTCGCCCGCAGCGCGGATCTGCGGCGCCGGCTGTGGATCGCCTTCCACAACCGGGCCTATCCGCGCAATCGCGAAGTGCTGATGCAGATGATGCAGACGCGCTATCGGATTGCAACCCTGCTCGGCTGGCCTTCCTGGGCCGACTACAACGCCGCCGACAAAATGATCGGACGCGGCGGGAATATCGCCGCCTTCATTTCGCAGATCGACGCCGCCAGCCGCCCCGTGGCGGAGCGTGAATTGGCCATGCTCCTGGCGGAAAAGCGCAAAACCGATCCCCAGGCCACACGGATCTGGGATTATGAGGGAGCCTACTTTCAGGAACAGGTTCGCCGATCGCACTACGACTTCAACTCGCAATCCGTGCGGCCCTACTTTCCGTACGATCAGGTGAAGCAGGGGGTTCTCGACGCGGCGGCGGAACTCTTTCATGTGACCTTCCGGAGAGAGCCGAACGTCCCCGCCTGGGCCCCCTCGGTTGAGACCTGGCTGGTGCTGGACCATGGCCGCGTAATCGGCCGCTTTTATCTCGACATGCATCCGCGTCCCGGAAAGTACACGCATGCCGAGATGGCCCCACTGCTCGACGGGGTGCGCGGCAGGCAGCTCCCGGAAGCGGTTCTTGTGTGCAACCTGCCCCAGCCCACGGCCAACGATCCGGGACTGATGGATTTTGACGATGTCCAGACCTTCTTTCACGAATTCGGCCATCTCATGCACCACATCCTCGGGGGACAGCAGCAATGGGCGGGCATCAGCGGCATTTCCATGGAGGCCGATTTTGTGGAGGCTCCCTCGCAGATGCTGGAGGAGTGGATTCGAAGCCCGCAGACTCTGGCGAAATTCGCGCGCAACTACAAGACCGGCGCGCCGATTCCGGCCGCGCTGGTGGCCCGCATGAACCGGGCCATGGCCTTCGGGCGCGGAGAATGGGTTGCGCGGCAGAATAGCCTGAGCGCCCTCTCCTATGACGTGTATCGTTCCGACCCGAAGACGGTGGACCTGGATGCGGTCTGTCTGCGGGACGCCAAGCGATACACGCTGTTCTCCCCATTGCCAGGCTCGCATGAATATGCGTCCTTCCCGCATCTGGCGGGCTACTCCTCGGCGTATTACACCTATCTTTGGGACAAAGTGATCGCGCTCGATTTTTTCAGTCAATTCGACCGCAACAACCTGCTGGCGGGCAGCGCGCCGATGCGCTATCGCAGGCTGGTGCTGGAGCCCGGAGGCTCCATGCCGGCCAACGAACTGGTGCGGAACTTTCTGGGCAGACCGCAGAACACAAAGGCGCTTCGGGCCTGGATGAGTGAAGAATTCGACCCCGCGCCGGGAGAACGCTAGAAGTCTGTGGAAAAACGCGCCGAAGCGCCGAGCGAGGCGCGACAGGATGTAGACCTGCCAAGCGAGCGGCACAAAGAGTTGGATCTTGCGCCGGGCACAAGTCTTTTTTTCAACAAACTTCCAATGTGGCGAATCAGAAATTCCTTGCAGAACAGCCGCAGATCCTTCGCTGCGCTCAGGATGACAGGGATTCTGTGTCGAACTTGTGACGCAGGGCGCCAGTGTCCTGCGTCACAAGTTCACGTAACAAATGAACTGTCGTCCTGAGCGCAGCGAAGGATCTGCTTTTTCAACGATATCCGCATCGCAGCACAGCCTCCATGGATGCTGTGCGCTTCGGGGGGCCACGCGAGAAGCGTTCGCGAGCCCGGCATCGATCGCGGGCTCTCCCTGGGATCGCCGCGTTGTTCCCATGTTCGAGACCACTTGCATGCGGAGCGGCGCGCCCCGGCAGCGCAGCGCCTTTATAATGAAGCGCGATGCCCGAGCCCGGCCAGCGACGTTTCATCCATTCGATGTTGCGGGAGATTTACGAGCAGCCGGAGGCCTGGGCCTCTGTGCTGGGCGCTTATTTGCTGGATGGGAGCCTGAACCGGGAGACCTTCCAGGCCGTCGCTGAGGCGTTTCGCGGCCATGAGCGCATCGTGATTGCCGCCAGCGGCTCCAGCCGCCATGCGGGCCTGGCCGCGGAAATCATGCTGGAAGACATGGCCGGGCTCACCGTCGATGTGGAGTACGCGAGCGAGTATTGCTATCGCTCGACCCACACCCTGCAGTCTCCCGGGGTCATCGTGATCTCCCAGTCGGGAGAGACCGCAGACACCCTGGCGGCTCTGCGGGAAGGCAAATCGCGGGGCCTGCCCACGCTGGCCATCACGAACCAGGCCGCGTCTTCCATGGCCCGCGAGGCCGACGCGCTGCTGCCCACCTGCGCCGGAGAAGAAAAGGCGATTCCGGCCACCAAAAGCTTCACCACGCAACTGCTGGTTCTGTATCTGCTCACCCTCTTTCTGGGCAGGCTGCGGGGGAGGATGACCGCGCACACGGTCGCCGCTCATTGCCGGGAGCTGGAAAGACTCCCTTCGGCGCTCTCCGCGTCCCTCGCAACGTGGGACGCGCAGGCCGCCGCAATCGCCGAAGGGCTCGGCGGCGCCTCCTCCCTCCTCTACCTGGGCCGGGGCATTCACTACGCCATCGCCCGTGAGGGAGCCCTCAAGATGAAGGAATCGGCCTATCTGCAGGCGGAAGGATATCCCGCCGGCGAGCTGAAACACGGGCCAAATGCGCTGGTGAGCCGGGGCACGCCGCTGGTGATCCTGGCCACGCGCGACGCCAGCGATCCGGATTCGGTGCTGCGCTACCGGAAGGCGCTCCAGTTGATTCGCGATCTTGAGGAGCAGGGAGCGGAGATGATCGCGTTGACATCCCCCGGCGACGCGGAGATCGCCCAGCGTGTCACCCATGCCATCGAGGTTCCGGCGGCGGGGGAATATCTGCTGCCGATGCTGGAAGTTGCGCCCTTGCAGCTGCTCGCCTACCATACCGCCGCGCAGCGGGGCATCGACGTCGATCACCCGCGCAACCTGATGAAGGCGGTGGTCGCGGAATAGCCCGCCGCCGGGCCTATACCGCGCCGCCCCGCTCCCGCGAGCGCCGGAGCCGCTCCTGACGCCGGTCCCGGCATGGGACAATAGAAGCGCCGCTCGAGGGGCGGCGCTATGAACACTTTCAAGACTGCACTGCTGCTGACGGCGCTCACTCTTTTCCTGGTTCTCATCGGCGCGCGTTTCGGCGGCCGCGATGGGATGGTGCTGGCCTTTGTCGTCGCGGCCGGAATGAATTTCTTCAGCTATTTCTATTCCGACAAGCTGGCTCTGGCGATGTATCGGGCCCAGCCGGTCACCCGCGAGCAGCTTCCCCGCGCCTATCAGGTGGTGGAGCGGATGACCCAGCGCATGGGCCTACCCATGCCGAAGATGTACGTGATCCCGACCGAATCGCCCAATGCCTTCGCCACGGGCCGCAACCCCAATCATGCCTCCGTCGCGGTTACCGAAGGCATCTTGAATCTGCTCGACGACGAGGAGCTGGAGGGCGTTCTAGCTCATGAACTCGGGCATGTGAAGAATCGCGACATCCTTACCAGCTCGATTGCCGCCACGCTGGCGGGGGCCATCACCATGCTGGCCCGCCTGGGATGGTGGGCCAGCTTATTCGGAGGATACGGCGGCCGCGACGACCGGGAAAGAGGCGGCGGCGCCGGCGCCTTGTTCATGATGATTCTTGCGCCCATCGCCGCCACCCTGATTCAGCTCGCCATTTCCCGTTCGAGGGAGTACGAGGCGGACGCCACCGGCGCGCATATTACCGGAAATCCCTACGCCCTGGCCAGCGCCTTGCAGAAGCTGGATGCCTATTCCCGGCGGCTCCCCATGCAGGCCTCTCCGTCCACCGCGCACCTGTTCATCGTGGCTCCGCTGCTGGGCCGCGACATGTTCGCCAACCTTTTCTCCACCCATCCTCCCATCGCCAAGAGGATCGAGCGGCTGACGGGTAGGGCGCCGATCCGGTAGCCCCGCCCGGTGGAGGAACGGCCCGGTTCTTCCGCGCCGATTCCTCCTGCGCCCGGTTCGTGTTGCGCGGCGCATTCTATGTAAGATCGTCCTAGTCAAGTCGCAGCGGGGCGCGCAGCATCGCCGGGGCGTCGGCAAACGGGTCGGGCCCATACGGCGGCCAATGCAACCCGGGACCGGCGGCTCGCGGCGCCCAGGCCCGACCCCAACGGAGAACGCGATGCGCACCGTCATCCACGCTCTGGTTTACCTGGCGCTCGGCCTATGGCTGGGAGCGCTGATTTTCTTCGGCGCCATTCTGGCGCCGATCGCCTTTCGCGCCCTTCCGCCGCTGTTCGCCAACCCGGCGCTCGGCATGCACGCCGCCGGGCTGGTGGTCGGCGGATCGCTGGTTCATCTGCACTGGATGGGATTGCTCTGCGCCGTACTGGCGCTGCTGCTCCTGTTGCTCGGACGCGCGCACTACCGCACCGTAATTCCGCAGGCGCTCCTGGTTCTGGCCATGCTGCTGCTCACGGCGTATTCGCAATTCAGCATTATTCCCCGGATGGATACGGCCCGGGTCTCGGTCGGCGGCAATATCGATGCGGTCGCGCCGGACAATCCGGGCCGGCAGATATTCGATCGCCTCCATGCCGTCTCAGTCCGGGTCGAAATGACCGTCCTTCTGTGTGGTGTGGGCACCCTGTTCACCACGGCCCACTTCGCCCGGAAGGATATCTGACCCGGGTTAACCGGCCGCCGGGGAGATGGCTGCCGCGCCTTCGTCAACCGGATACAGGAAAAGCATGAAAAGTGGAATCATTGGCCTGCCGCAGGTGGGCAAAAGCTCTCTCTTCAAAATCCTCACCAAAGCGAAGGTGGAGGCCTCCGGGTATTCCAACCCGAAGGAGGCCCATGTCGGAGTGGCCCGGGTGCCGGACGAGAGACTGGACCGGCTGGCGGAACTGTATCGCCCGAAAAAAACGGTCTACGCCACGGTGGAATACGCCGACGTTGCCGCCATCGGCCAGGAAGCGCTCAAAGAAAGCGCTTTTCTCACCCACCTGCGGGATAACGACGCGCTGATCCATGTCCTGTGCGCCTTCGAGGATCCGTTTATCCCGCGGCCGCAGGGAGTGGATCCTCTGCGGGACATAAAAAATGTGGAATTCGACCTGATCTTCTCCGATCTGTCCCAGGTGGAGAAGCGGCTGGAGCGGCTGGAAAAGGATTTGAAGCGGGCGCGCACTCCCGAGCTGGAAAGGGAGAACGAGTTACTGCTTCGTTTCAAGCCGCAGTTGGAGCAGGAGAAGCCTCTCCGGGAGTTGATCATGTCCGGGGAGGAGAAAAAACTGGTTCGCGGGTTCACCTTCCTTTCCCTCAAGCCGGTTCTCTACGTGCTGAACATCTCTGAGAGTGCGACGCTGGGCGCCGATCTGGAGGCCGCGGCCGCGAAGTACAAACTGGAGGAGGTAGCGGCCCGTCCCAACGCCGGCGCGACCGCGATTTGCGGGAAAGTGGAGGCCGAGCTGGCGGAGATCGGCGATGAGGAGGCGGCGGAGTTCCTCTCTTCCTACGGGCTGAAAGAAAGCGGACTGCGCCGGCTGATTCGCAAGAGTTACGATCTGCTGGGTCTGGCTTCGTTCTTCACCGTCGGGGAAGACGAATGCCGCGCCTGGACGATCCCCCGTCATTCCCGGGCCCAGGAAGCCGCCGGCGCCATACACTCGGACCTGGAAAAGCATTTCATACGGGCCGAAACGATCCATTGGGACACGCTGTTGGCGGCAGGGTCGGAGGCCGCGGCCCGTGCGCAGGGCGCACTGCGGCTGGAGGGCAAGGATTACCGCGTCGAGGACGGCGACGTCATGCACATCCGGCATAGCGGATAAGGCGGCTGCGCAGGCCTGTCCGCAGCGCCGCGCCCGTCGGGACCGCCAGGCGGCCGGCTCCTTGCAACCTGCGTCAAGGTCCTCTCGCCGGTCGCCCCTCCGGCGGACAGTCCGGGGATGAAGGGTTCTCACCTATGGCCCATTTCGCGCTTACCGTGGTGCTCGGCATGGCGGCCGCGCTGGCCGCTTTTTTGGGCGCATTCATTCTCGTGCGCTCGCGATGGGAGAAACGGTACCTGCGCTACTTCGTAGCTCTGGGCGCGGGCTTCATGCTGGCCACGGCCTTTCTGGAGATGATCCCGGAAAGCTTCCGCCTGGCCCCGGCGCAGGCGCCCGCTCTGGTCTTCGCCGGCTATTGCGTGATGCACCTGCTGGAACACACCATCAACCCGCACTTCCATTATGGAGAAGAGACGGAGTGCGGCCATATTCTTTCGCCGCGCACCGGGAACTCGGTGGCGGCCGGGCTGGCCGCGCATTCGCTCTTCGACGGGGTGGCCATCGCCTCCGGGTTTGCGCTCTCCAGTTGGCTGGGCTGGATCGTCTTCGCCGCCATTTTGCTGCACAAAATGCCGGAGGGCCTCACCGTGGCCTCGGTGACCCTGGCCAGCGGTCGCAGCCGGGGCGCCGCCCTGGCAGTCTCCGCCATCGTATCCGCTGCGACGCTGGCCGGCGTTCTGGTCATCGATCTGACTCCTGGCTGGGTGCGCGGGGGCCTGCCGCTCTCCGCCGGCGTGGCCGTCTACGTCGGGGCGAGCGATCTGGTGCCGGAGGTGAACCGGGAAACCGGCATTCGCATGGCGCTGGTATTCTTCGCCGGCGTGGCGATCTTTCTGCTTTGCAGGCTGGGCGCGGATCTGGCGCTCCGCTAGGATGGCGAATCAGAAATTCGCTCAAGAACAACCACAGATCCTTCGACTCCGTTTGGCCAAAAACCGGCCAAATTCCGATCAGGATGACAGTTCATTTGTTAGGCGAAC
>JAJYZK010000166.1 GCA_021799945.1 Acidobacteriota bacterium | reverse complement strand
GCGGCGCCGCGGGCGGAACCCGTGATCCGGATCAGGGGTTGTGGCGGCGGGGCTGCAAGCCGGCCTGCGCCGCATGCGCGGCAATCGCCGCATTGATTCGCAGGGCCAGATCCAACGCGTCGCGCCCGTCGCGGCCGCCGGGGGGCGAAGGAACGCGGCTCCGCACCGAGGCCAGAAAGGCCTCAATCTCCAGCTTGAGCGGCTCTCCGGGGAGCACTCTGGGTTTGCTCGGGCTCAGGGCGGCCAGGGACGACGGATTGAAATTCACCCCGGCTGGGGCCCCTTCGGGCGCGTGGGTGACATCGATGACCAGGAGGTCCTGGCGGGCATAGTCGATCGAGATGTACTGATGCGGCTGAAAGAAGCGAAGCTTGCGCACCTTTTCCGTGCTCACCCGGCTGGCGGTGAAGTTGGCCACGCAGCCGGATTCAAACTCCACCCGGACATTGGCGATATCCACCGCCGGGGTGAGGACGGGCAGCCCGACGGCATGGAGGGAGCGGACGGGACTGGCGGCCAGGCTGAGCACGATGTCGAGATCGTGAATCATCAGGTCCAGCACCACATCGACGTCCAGGGAGCGGGGATGGAAGACGCTCAGCCGGTGCGCCTCGAAGAACATCGGCCGGTTGAGCAGGGGGCGCACCGCCGCAACCGCCGGGTTAAAGCGCTCCAGATGGCCGATCTGGAGAATCCGGGCGCCATCATCCGCCTGCCGGATCAGGGCGTCGGCCTGCTCCAGGGTCAGGGAGATTGGTTTTTCCAGCAGAACATCCAGGCCCTCGCCCAGAGCCAGCGAGGCGGTTTCGGCATGGGCCGAAGTCGGGACGCAGATGGAGACGGCATCGAGCGTCAGGTCGCCCTTCCGGCGCGACCTCAGACACTCCTCTACGCTGGCGAAGACCGGCGGCCGGCCGGCTGCGTCGCCCGGCAGGAGGCCGGGATCGGAGTGCAGCGCGGCGCGGGCGGCGGCATTCGGCTCAACCACCGCGGCCAGCCGGATCGGGGCGCCATCCCGCTCCAGTTGGCGGTAGATGCGCAGGTGATGGCGGCCGAAGACTCCGGCGCCAAAGACGGCTACCCGCAGCAGCCGATCGCCCTTGCAGGATGATTCATTCATTGGAAGACAAAAGGCAGCCGGTCCGGCGGACGGCGCGCGGCGCTGCGCCGGCGTCTGCGGGCTACTCCCTCACTTGCCCTGCACCGCGGCCAGACACCGGGCATACAGATCCAGCAGTTGTTTCACCTGATCTTCCGGTTTCGCAGAGGAGGGAGGAACGAAACCGGCGGCGGGACTCACGGCGCGTCCCACGTTGGCCGTTGCGGCCACGAACTTGAGTAGATCGAGAGCGATGTCTTCATTCCGTCGAGCGCCGGAGGCGCCCGTCACCGGTTGTTCCATGTGCTTCCTCCGAGGCGATGCTACCAGAACCGCCGGAGACGCGGTGAGCGCCGTGCGGGGCCTCCGGATCCATCCCCCGGCCCGGGGAATTCCAGTATGCTGCATACGGGAAACGGGCAAGGCCGGGGGCGCAGAGTGGCCGTAACCGCAGTTCAGCAGATTCGCCGCATGCGCGGGGGCGCCCAGAGCCACCTGATGCTGGCCTCCGACGGCAACCTGTACGTGGTGAAATTCCGCAACAACCCCCAGCACGCGCGGGTGCTGGCAAACGAGCTGCTGGCCACCCGTCTGGGCGCCGCCATCGGCCTCGCCGTTCCCCGTTGCGAGGTTGTGGAGGTGAGCGAGTGGCTCATCTCCAATACTCCGGAGCTGTGCATGGAGGGGAAAGGCGCCCGCCAGAGGTGCCAGGCCGGCTGGCAGTTCGGATCGCAGTTCGTCGGCGGCCTGATGCCGGGCCAGACCTTCGATTATCTGCCCGAGGAGCAGCTCCTGGAGGTCCGCAATCTGCGGGAGTTCGCCGGAGTGCTGGCCCTGGATAAATGGACCTGCAACGTCAATGGCCGACAGGCCGTCTTTCACAAGCCGCGGCGGGAGCGCCGCTACACGGCAACCTTCATCGATCAGGGGTATTGTTTCCACGCCGGCGAGTGGCAGTTCGTCGATGCGCCGTTGCGGGGCGTCTTCGCCCTGAACAGCGTCTACCGCGGGGTGACGGGCTGGGATAGCTTCGAGCCTTGGCTGGGACGCATCGAAGGCTTCGATCCGCGCGCCGCCTGGGCCATCGCGGAGACCGTTCCGCCGGAGTGGTGCGCCGGCGACCTGGTGCTGCTCGAATCCTTGGTCCAGCGGCTTCTCGATCGCCGCGGAAGGGTTCGCGAGCTGATTGTGGCGTTCAGGGAAAGCTCCCGGAGGCCATTTCCCAATTGGGGAGCAAGCGGGGAGAAAATTGTGACTGGGGACTTCCCCGGCTCCCCATGGATGCGCGATATTGGGCCAGGAGATGCGGCGACATGAGCGGCTGTTCGATAGCCCGGAAGTCCGCAGATGGCGGCTCGACGGATTCGTCGGGCGGTTGAAGGTCGATCACGCGATTCAGGCGCCGTCGCCGTCCCGACCCCCGATTCTTGCGCAGAGCGCCGGGGTCGCCGCGCCGGCTGCGGGCGCCCGGACGCCGAAAGGCGGGAGCACAACTCTGGAAGATCCATGGCCCAGCGTAAGCAATGCGAGTTTCACCTGATCCGCTATGTCCCGGATCCGGTGAAAAACGAGTTCGTCAACATCGGCGTCGTCCTTCGCGGAGAGGGCGCCGGGGGCTCGGGCGCCGTGCGTTTTACCCGCGACTGGGGCCGGGTGCGCTGCGTCGATCCGGGAGCCGACACGCAAATGCTGGAGGCCCTCGAAATGGAGGTTCGTCGGCGGCTGGAGAGGGAGGAAAACGAATCCAGACCCGTGCTCGCGACCCTGGAGGATACGCTTTCCAATGCCGTCCAGATTACGGAGGCGAAGGCGTATCTGGCCGAGAATTATCTGACCGGCCTCGACGAGCTGATGCGCCTGTACATCGACAGTCCGAAACGCGAGCGCCCAGGCAGGCGTTCGGGGCGCGCAGCGATTCAGGCGGTCATGCGCGCCTCCTTCGAGCGCGCCGGCGTCTGGAGCCTGATGCGCAAGCAGATCGCGGTCGCCAAATACACCCGCCCGGGGGATCCGCTGCGCCTGGATTGCGGCTACCGCAACGGACAGGTCCGGATGTTTCAGGCCGTTTCGCTGGAGACCGACCTGGAGGCGGCCAAGGTGCTCTGCTTCAGCGCTGAGGCGCTGCGGCAGGGCGTGTTCCGGATTGAGAAGGCGCCTCTTGAGCTGACGGCCGTGGTCGAGCCCCTCCGCGGCCTGAATTCCGAGGCGAGCCGGGAGCGGGACTTCGACGATCTCGACCCCGATCGGGTGGCGGAATACCGCTTCGCCGTCGAAATCATGGAGGATCACGAGATACGGGTGCTCACCACCGCGGACCTGCCGCGCGTGGCCGAGACGGCCCGCCGCGAACTCCACGTCTGACCCGCCGGCGGGCGATTCCCGGCAATCCGCCCGAAATGCCTTAAAGTAGATGCAATGCTTGTCCTGGCCTCCGCCTCACCCCGCCGACGCGAACTTCTTATGCAGGCTGGATTTCGCTTCGATGTGGAACCGTCGCGGGTGGAAGAAGCGCTTCGCCCGGGCGAAGATGCGGCCTCCTTCGCCACCCGGCTGGCGCGGGAAAAGGCGGCGGCTGTCTTTGAGCGGCGGCGCAGCGTCTCCCGCGCGGAAGGCGGTCTGCTGGTTCTGGGGGCCGACACGGTGGTGGTCTGCGACCGGGAGATTTGTGGGAAACCGCAGGATCCGGCCGATGCCGCGCGCATGCTTCGCCGTCTGGGCGGTCGCACGCATGGCGTGATCACCGGCTTGGCCCTGATTTCGAGCGCGAAGCCCGAGCCCAACGGGATGGACCGGAACATCGAGATCGCATCCGCCGTCACCTACGTCACCATGCGGACCCTCTCCGAGGCCGAGATCGCCGCCTACGTGGCGAGCGGGGAGCCGATGGATAAGGCCGGGGGGTATGCCATCCAAGGCTATGCCGGGCGCTGGATTCCGCAGATAAGGGGTTGCTATTTCAATGTGGTCGGATTGCCGCTGTCGCTGGCCGCCAGTCTGATCGAGGCGGCGGAAACCCGGCTGGCTTGCCCCCGGACCGCTACTGCTTTGCCGGCCGCCGCGGTTTGAATCGCCACCCCGCAACCGGCCGGCGCCTCCTGCAAGACGCATGGCCGGAATGAGGCCGGAGACCATCCGCGGGTTGGCCTTCCGCGTCGCGCGGCCGGGCGATCAGCAGCGCGGCGACCAGGGTGAGCATCCCGATATCGAGAGCGGCCAGCATTCTGTCCCCTCCCCAGGGGCCGGCGCAGGCCGGTTCGAGGGTGTTGTCGAGCCGTCAGGGTAGCCCGCTCCCGGCCATGCCGGTGGTCGCGATCATCGCGGCCAGCAGCGCCGTTCTGGGTACGAGCGAATCGAGGAATACGGATTCATTCTCCGCGTGGGCGCCTTCGCCCGCGGCGCCCATTCCATCGAGCGTCGGAATGCCCAGGGCGGAGGTGAAGTTCCCATCGGAACCGCCTCCGCTCGCCGCTTCCTGAATCTTCATACCCATGGCCGCGGAAATAGTCGCGGCGCGGCGGAAGAGCGCCGCATTCTGCGCAGTCCGTTCCATGGGCGGCCGGTTGATCCCTCCGGAGACTTCCAACGAACACTGCGAATCGAAGGGGCGCAGCGCATGAAACCTGGCGTCCAACCGCCGCGCCTCGGCCGGGCGGGAGACGCGGAGATCGAACTCCGCCCAGGCCTCGGCGGCCACCACATTGACGCGCGTTCCTCCAGCGATCAGGCCGGCATTGACCGTCGTGCCGCGCCGAAGATCGGTGAAGCCGGAGATTCGTTCGATCTGCCGCGCCAGCTCCCGCACCGCGCTGTGTCCCCGTTCGAAATCGACCCCGGAGTGCGAGGCCACGCCCTTCACCAGCAATCGATAGGCGCCCACGCCCTTGCGCGCGGTCTTGTACGCTCTCTCCGGCCCCTGCGCCGGCTCCAGCACGAATATCTCGGCGCAGCGGAGGGCCAGAGACTCAATCGTCTGCCGCGAAGTTGCGCTGCCGCTCTCCTCGTCTCCGCTCAGCAGCAGAATCACCGGCCGGCAAAGAAGTCCCGTCCGCTGCAAGACCCGGATGGCGGAGAGGGCCATCGCCACTCCGGCCTTCATATCCAGGACGCCGGGGCCCCAGGCGCGGCCCCCGCGCCTGCGAGAGGGCATCTTGCGCAGCGTTCCCACCGGCCAAACCGTATCGAGATGCCCCAGAACCATCGCCGGCTTCGGCGCCCGCCCGGGGGCCGTCTCCGGTCCCGCTCCTGGTTTCGCTCCCGGTCCCACTCCTGGTTGGGTTTGTTCGCAAGAGCTGCGCGGCGCCTTCCCATTGCGATTCGGAGCAAAGCGTCCGAGGAGCAGGGGAGGCGTCTCCGCCCGTCGCCGGCCGTGGAGACGAGGCGCGAAGCGCTGGACCTTCCCGCCGGCCTCCGCGATCCATTCTTCCACCCGCGAGGCGCAGCGGCCGATCCCCATGAATTCGCCGGTGGGCGATTCGATCTTCACCAGTTCGCCAATCCGCTGAAGCAGCAGGCCGAGCTCGCTCTGAACCTCCCGCTGAAGAAGCCTGACGTGCTGCATGGTTCGCTGGTCGGGCCTCCACTCGGTCATGGGGTTTCCTCCATTGCTCCCGGTCCCTCGCAGGGCGTCGCTTCAATCGCCCCGCGGAACGCGGCGACGAAAAGCATCCGGCGCAAGGCCGCGCTCCAGAATCCGGCCCGATACTCCGGTCCAAGATCCGCTCCCGCCATCCGACCCAGAACCCGACCCAGGACCCGACCCAGGACCCATGGGGCAGGAACGAGGGAGCGGGAACGAACGATCAAGTTGTTGCTTTATAGACACAGTGCGCCATGAAATCTATGTGTATAGTCTATGACTTTGCGGCCATGCCCAACAGCGGGGACTCCGAATTCGCGAAAGAAGCTCACAAAGAAGCTCACTTGGAACGGACCATCGCCTCTCCGATCGACTTCTCGGGCGTGGGCCTGCACAGCGGCGCTCCGGTGAATCTGCGGCTGCTGCCGGCGCCGGGCGGATCGGGAATCGTCTTTCGACGCACCGATCTGGACGACTATTCGATCCCGGCTGTCGCCCGGAATGTCGCCAAGGTCAGCTACGCAACCAGCCTCATGCGGCAGGGGGTTCTGATCTCCACGACCGAGCACCTGCTTTCCGCGCTGGTCGGCGCGGGAATCGATAACGTAATCGTCGAGCTGGACAATCTCGAGCTGCCCATTCTGGACGGCAGCGCGCTTCCCTACCTGGAGGCCTTCAATCGGGTGGGAATCAGGAGCCAGCGGCGGCGGCGGGAGTATCTGCGAATTCTGAAAAGCGTCGAGGTGCGGGAGAGCGATAAATTCATCGGCGTCTATCCCGGCGAAGGATACGACATCACCTATGAAATCAACTTTGCTCCTCCCATTGGCCGTCAAAGGTTTACGGTCGATCTGGCCGCCGGGTGCTATGGCTCGCAAATCGCCGCGGCCCGCACCTTCGGATTCCGGGAGGACGAGAAGAAGCTGCGGGATATGGGGTTGATTCGGGGCGTCTCGCCGGAGAACGCCATTATTCTGTCCCAGGATGGCGTGCAGAACGGGCCGCTACGCTTTCCCGATGAATTTGTGCGGCATAAGGTTCTGGATTTGATCGGCGATCTTGCTCTTGCCGGTCACCGCATCCTCGGCCGGGTGGTCGCGGAGCGAGCGGGTCATGCCATGCACACGGCGCTGGTGGGGCGCCTGCTCCGGGATCGCACGGCCTGGGAGCTGGTCCACTTTCCAGCGAACCGGCGCCATCCCGGCGTAGTCATTGGGACGCCGGCGCCACGCCTGGCGCCCGCCTGACGGCCGCAGATTCCCTCTCCGCCGGCGCCTCCGAAGCGGTTTCGCGGGGATCGCGGGAGCCGGCGGCTCGC
>JAJYZK010000165.1:3387-7052 GCA_021799945.1 Acidobacteriota bacterium | reverse complement strand
CAATGGGCGAGGGAGGAGATCGCCGACATCACGGTGTGGGACTGGGACGGCAGCGGTCCATCCATCGAGTGCCTCGACGACTCGGGGAAACGACTCGACCACCAGATCATGGCGTCCGGAGAGGATACCTACTGGGGACACGCCTTTGTGCGTCTGAAGGTTCTCATCCGTGTTCCGGGGTTCGCGTTTGCCGCGGTTACGGTACGTGAGCCCTTGCACGGCGCGCCGAGCTCCCCCTTCTTTCCGTACGGCGTGGATCGATGGCTCGTGGAAAAGCCGCCGAGTACCACCCTCGAGAATGCGAGAGTGCGTGCGGAGTTCGATCCAGTGAGCATGCGCCTCCTCTCCGTCGCAGACAAAGCGACGGGTGAGGAGCTGTGCGGCGGAGGCTTTCGCGTCGTGGAGGAGGACGCGGAGCGGATGACGGCATGGATCGTCGGGCGCTATCAGCGCATCCTTCCCGTGGAGAGCGCCGGCCGCATTGTGGAGTCGCAGCTCGACCCCTCGTTGCCGGAGCAATGGATACGCTACGAGAGCCCGCTCGGGTACGCGGCGGGAGCCTCCTCAAGATGCCGCAGCAGGGCCGGCCCGCGGTACCATGGCATGCGCGCGCTGGCAGCGACGACATTGTCGCCCTCCAGCGCGCTCACCGGAATCGCCTCGACCTCGGTTTCGCCCGATCGCCCATTTCCAACCTGCCGCACCAGCTCCCGAAATTCCCGCTCGATGCGGTGGAAGACCTCGGCGGAAAAGCCGACCAAATCCATCTTGTTGATCGCCGCCACCAGCCGCCGGATGCCCAGCAGCGATGCGATGTACACATGCCGTCGGGATTGGGTCAGAATGCCTTTGCGGGCGTCGATCAGGATGATGGCCAGGTCGGCGGTGGAGGCGCCGGTGGCCATATTGCGCGTGTACTGCTCGTGGCCCGGCGTGTCGGCGATAATGAACTTCCGCCGCTCCGTCGAGAAATACCGATAGGCCACGTCGATGGTGATGCCCTGCTCCCGCTCGGCTCTCAAGCCGTCGGTCAACTGCGCAAAGTCGATCGAGGACCGGCCCTGCCCCGGGTGCGCCACCGTAACCGCCCGGATGTGATCCTCATAGACATTCCGCGAGTCGTACAGCAATCGGCCGATGAGGGTGGACTTTCCGTCGTCCACGCTGCCCGCGGTGGTAAAGCGAAGCAGGTCCTTGCGCCGCTCCGAATCTAAAAATCCGGAAATGGAAAAGTCCCCATCCATCTCCGGCTCCATTTCCTGAATCGACTCCCGCAGCCCTCCCTGCGGAGAGCCCCAAAAATCCGAATCGACGAGCGTCATTAAAAATAGCCCTCGCGCTTCTTGATCTCCATGGAGCCTTCCTGATCGTGGTCGATGATGCGATTGGCCCGCTCCGAGGAGCGGAAGGTGATCAGCTCGGCGATGATTTTGGGGACCGTATCGGCCTCGGAACGGATGGCGCCCGTGCACGGGCTGCAGCCCAGCGAGCGCAGCCGGCAGCGCACCCACTGTTCTTCTCCCGGCAGCGCCTTCAAAAACGGCTGCTCCACCGGAATCAGGCTGTCCCCGCGCACCAGCATCCGCCGCTCCTTGGCGAAGTAGAGCGGCACGATGGGAATCCGCTCCAGATGGATGTAATGCCAGATATCCAGCTCGGTCCAGTTGGACAAGGGAAAGACGCGGATGCTCTCCGACGGGCCGATCCTGCCGTTGTAGATATTCCAGAGCTCGGGGCGCTGGTTCTTCGGATCCCATTGCCCGGCGCGGTCGCGAAAAGAAAAGATGCGCTCTTTGGCCCGCGACTTTTCCTCATCCCGGCGCGCCCCGCCAAAGGCGGCGTCGAAACGGTGCTCCCGCAGCGCGTCGAGCAGAGCGGTGGTCTTCAGCAGCCCGCAGCAGCGCTGCGTGCCCAGAGCCACCGGATTGGCGCCGCCGGCCAGAGCCTTCTCATTCCTCCATACCAGCAGCTCCACCCCCAGCCGCCGGGTGTACTCATCGCGGAATTCGAGCATCTCGCGGAATTTGTACCCGGTATCCACGTGCAGCAGAGGAAACGGAATCGATCCTGGATAGAAGGCCTTCTGCGCCAGGCGCAGCATCACGGAGGAGTCTTTGCCGATCGAATACAACATGACCGGCCGTTGAAACTCCGCGGCGACTTCGCGCAGAATGTGAATGCTCTCCGCCTCCAGCAGGCGCAGGTGGCTCAGGCGCGAAGTCACGGACCCGTCGGATACGGGGTTTCTCTCATTGTCTTCAAAGTCTTCAGTCAATACGGATGTGGAGGCCATGGTCGCTCCTGCGGTTCATTTCTCGGGGTTCATGTCTCGAGTTTTGTGGAGTGAGCCGCCGGCCACAGACAAATAGCCCGCGAGCCAACGCGGATTGGCGGCAGGCGCTATTGAAACTCGCGAATACAGGAGTGTCAGTCGATGCGACAGCAGGCGCGCCCATGCCGGAATTGGACCGCGGGGCAACAGGCAGGCAGGCTGCCCATCCGACAGCGCCCGGCATTGGGAATCGAAGACATTCCCTTAACCTTGCGATATTCTCCGCATTTTGTCAACCCTCGCCGGTCGCCCCGCAATCGGCCCTATCCCGTCTCGCAAAGGGCGGGGCGGTCGGCGGCCGACAAATCCGTTTTTTCCTGAACTTCCGCGGGAAGCGCTCCGTGGGAATGAAGCCGAAGATTGCATCTTTGTGAAGCCGCGCTTCATCCAAAAAACCATGCATTAGAAAGCTTCCGTCTTGAAGGCGGGGACCGATGTCCAAGTTGGGTTTTGCCCTGAAGTCCTTCTGCAAGTCCATCCTCCAACCTTCGGATTGCCCGTATTGCGGCTGCCATCCAACTACTTTTATTCAGAGAAAGCGCCTGGTCCTGCAGTTGCGGGAGTGTGGACAATGCAGACTCAAGTTCCGCTTTCCAAAAGACACCTCCGCTGAAAATAAGAGGGTGTTTCAGTCTCGCTATTGGCTGAGCGGCAACACAGACTTCCCTTCCGAATCCGCAACCGCCCGCCAGATGTCCATCCGGGCCCCGGGTTTTGGCCGGAATTTCGCCGATCATCTGAAAACGATACAAGACGTGACGCCAGGCGGGAAACTTCTGGATTATGGATGCTCCTGGGGTTATCACGTACTTCAGCTTCGAGAAGCCGGCTACGACGCACGCGGATTCGATATCTCGAAGTCCCAGGTGGAGTATGGGAGAAAGTTCCTGGGAGCGGAGCTAACCGAGGACATCGCTTCATTCCCAGACCGCGCCTTCGATGTGATCTACTCAGCTCATTGCCTGGAAAATATTCCGAATCCCGACATCCCTCTCCGCCATTTCAATCGACTCTTGAAGCCCGGAGGAGCTCTGTTCCTTTACGTATGGAACTGCAACGGGGCTACAGCCCGGGCGATGGGCGTTCGCTGGGGCCCGATGATCGGCGCAACGCATGTCCTTGCTCTCACCGCCGAGTTCTTTTATCGAAATCTTCCCCGCTACGGCTTTGAGGCGCGGTTCTCCAGTTCGCCCTACTCCTCTGCGCCGCAGAGCTATGAATCAGCCGCGCTGGATGGGGACGAGCTGCTGGTGGTCGGCATTCGCGAAGCGGCCGCCATGGATGGAGCATCCGTGTGAGATTTTCCGCTAGCTCCGCGGCAGCCCGTAAGAAT
>JAJYZK010000165.1:0-3377 GCA_021799945.1 Acidobacteriota bacterium | reverse complement strand
ATCAATGTGCTCCATGGCCGCCGTCGCTGGCATGCAGGGCGCGCCGTTACGCCAGCGATATCTTCAGCGAAGCGGCGAAGTCGGCCTTGGGTTGATAGCTCGCCGGAAGCTCGACGCGTAGCCCGGCATCGGTTTGCCTCCACTTCACCTTCTGGCCCGCGCCCAGCAATTGCACCTGCCCGATCTTGCCCGGCTGCGTTGGGCTGGCCGCGCCCAGGGATTGGATGACAAACTCCCCCTGCGGCCAGCCCAGGGCCATCGCGTAAATTACGGTATTCGCCTTGTTGCGCGTGAAGCGAATGTCTTTGGCGTTTAACTGGGCGACGCTCTTGCCCTGGAACGAACCGCTCTTCACCTGGTCCGGGCCCTCTCCATAGATCTTCCACGGCCTGGTCTCAAAGATGGCCTCGCCGTTTGCCTGCATCCAGTCGGCAATCCTGTCGAGCACGGCAATTTCCTTGCGGTCGATGGTTCCGTCCGGCTTACCCGGAATGTTCAGAATGAACGTGCCGTTCTTGCTGACCGAATCGATCATCCAGTGAATGACGTCCCGGGGATGCAGGTAGCCGCCATATTCCCCTGGCTGGTCGAAGAGGCTGCGGTTGTAATGCCATTCGCCGATGCAGGTCTCCGACTGCCACGCGTACGGCATGATCTGACTGGTCAATCCCCGTTCGTAGTCGGCCACCACCGCCTTGGCAAGCCGGTCGGGAACCTGTTTTACGTTGATCACGTTCTGCGCTGCGCCGCCATGCATCCGCAGGCTGCGGTTGTAGTAGTACGACGCGATATTCATACCGCCCCAGCCCAGCGGCAGCAACGTGTTGTCGAAATACAGCAGATCCGGATCGTGCTGATCGATCAGATCCCGCGTCCGGTCGTAGAAGTTCTTCACGTAGGAGACATCGGGCAGCGCATTGAACGGGTGCTTGGCGCCATACAGCCTTTGCGGGTCCAGGCCCTGCCACCACTGTCCCTTGCCGTCGCTCGCCGTCAGATCGCCGTCATAAGGCGCGCCGGCCAGAGGACCGGTTTTATCCGCGCCGTGCGCGGTCTGGAACCACCACCAGTTCCTGGCCTGATGCACGGTCACCCCAAATCGCATTCCCTGGCTGCGGGCGGCCTTGGCCCAGGTTCCCATGACGTCCCGGCGCGGGCCGATGCGCAGCGCATTCCAGGGCTGATGTTTCGAGTCCCAGGCGTCGAAGCCGTCATGATGGTTGGCCAGCGCGAAAAAGATCCGGGCCCCCGCCTTTTTGTAGCGGGCTATCAGCTCATCCGGCTCCCAGTTCAGCAGCGTCCACTGCGGACACAGATCCTTGTATCCGAACCGGGACGGCGGACCGTAATGATCCTGCTGGTACTTGTATTGCTTGGATCCCGCCATGTACATGGAGCGGGCATACCAGTCGCCGGCTTCGGGAACGCACTGCGGGCTCCAGTGCGCCCAGATGCCGAACTTGGCGTCGCGATACCACTCCGGGGCGTCGTATTGCAGCAATGAATCCCAGACCGGCTGGTAAGGACCCTGGCCGGAGAGACCGGGGATGGGGGACGCGATCGGCACGCCGTCGTGGGATCCGCCGGGCACGGGCAGATCCGGCGGCTCGCCCCACGCCGTCGGCTTCCAGGCGCTCTCATCCAGCTTTTCCTGGACAAATTTGCCTCCCTCCAGCGCATAAAAGACCCGCTGATCCGCGGGAGCAGCGCAAAAGGCGGCGTAGTCCTGCGTATAGGCGTCGAATCTGCGAAAGACGGCAGACTGCGCCGCATCTACTGCCTGCCCTCGGGCCGGAATCGCCGAGGCCGCTGCCGAAGCCGCAATCAGCTTGCAAAATTCCCTGCGATCCATGCAATCCCTCTTCTTCCCCGTCCGGGAAGGAGCGTCTCCCTCCGGTAAGGGCCAACTATACCGATCGGCTCGCCGCGCTGTCAAAGCGGTACAGTAATCGATTTTTCCGGCTACTTTCGCTACTGCGCGATCCTGGCCGCGGAGATCCTGGCCGCGGAGGAGGACGCCCGCCGGGCCTTCTTCCTCATCGAGGAGGCCCGCACAGCAAGCGTGGGCTCCAAAATCACTCTTGCCGGGCGCGGAGGCGCCTTCGACTCGATCCGACGAAGCAGAATATTGGCCGTATGTTCTCCGATCGCCGCCGTGTGCTGATCGACGCTGGAGAGAGGCACGCAGAGCGAATCGTCATAATGCAGATTGCCGCTGCCGATCAGAGCGATATCCTCGGGAATGCGCAGCCCCGCTTCATGAATCGCGTGAATCGCCCCGATCGCCAGCGGATCGTTATAGGCGAAGACGCCGTCGGGCCGGCGCTTGCGGCCGAGGAGCAGACGCATCGCTTCGGCCCCCATGCGCACGCTGTCGGCGTCCACGCTGGACCGCGCCACCACCAGATCGTCCGAATAACGCACTCCCCTGTCTTCCAGAGCCCGCCGGTATCCCTCGAATCGGCTGATTCCCGTGCTGTTGTCTCGGCCGCGGATGTGGGCCACCCGGCGGCAGCCCTGGTCCAGCAGATGCTCGGTGGCGATGCGGCCGACCGTTTCATCGTTGACGCCGACAAAGTTCGCCTCCAGGCCCGGAATCTCCCGATCGATCAATACATAAGCAAGATTGTGACGGTCCAGTTTGGCGAAGACCTCGGCGCTCGCCCCGCAGGCGGCGATCGCCAGGCCGTCGAGCCGCCTGGCCGTCAACTGCCGCAACCCTCTGGCTTCCAGCTCCCCATCTTCATCCGAAGAGGAAAGGATCAGCGAATATCCTCGCTCGCTAACCGAGGCGGAAAGGGCCTTCGCCACCTCGGCAAAAAATGGATGCAGAAGATCCGGAACGATCAGGCCAATCAGATAACTGCGGCCCGTCACCAGGCTTCGGGCCATCAGATTCGGCTGATAATCCAGCTCCTTGACCCGCTTCAGAATCTTTTCCCGGGTCTTTTCGGCGATATCCGGATGGTTGCGAAGGACTTTGGAGACGGTGACGACGGAAAGCCCCAGTTCTTGGGCGATATCTTTCATGCGCACGGGCATACTTGGCGGCACTCGACGGGCAATTTTAAATGCACCCGTACTATATCGTCTCCGGGAGAGACGTGTGCGCCGTCTTGCCATCTGCGGCGGGCTGGCATGCGGCCGACCGGCGTCTTGGGCGGACGCAAACAGGAAACCCCGGCAATCCGCCGGGGTTTCCTGTCTATCGTTCTGTCAACAACTTGAGGCCGGTCTTCAGGCAAGCAGGCGGCCGATGCTCTTGTCTATGGTGTCCTTGGGGACGTAACCCACGATCTGATCGGCGACCTTGCCGCCCTTGAACAGGAGCAGCGCCGGAATCCCTCGAATGCCGTAACGCATCGGGGTTGCCGAAT
>JAJYZK010000164.1 GCA_021799945.1 Acidobacteriota bacterium | reverse complement strand
GACCGCAATAGAAGGCGTCGCCGGGGAGCAGCCCCAGAAAGCCGGGCGTTGTGTTCGCCGATTCATCCATGATGCCGCAGGGAGCGGTGACGGACGCCAGGGCGGCTACTTCGAGCGCGGGGCTTCCACCCGAGTCGAGAGCGTAGATGCAATCGGGGCCTCCGGTTAAGGCGGCTTCCGCGCGCGTCTGGATGGCGACGCTGTGGATTCCGAGAACGCCGGCAAAATAGGTAGGCTCGCTCTCGGATACGACAGCCTCTACAAAGTTCGTATTGCCGGCGTGGGGATCCTGGGCGCCCAGAGCGCAGGGGCCGTTGTTGACGGTGAGGGTCAACCCCGTTCCGCCGCCCGATGCGCAGTTGGTCTGCAGGGAGCTGACGGTAAAGCCATTTTCGGTCAATGCGTCCTGCGCCGCGGCTTGCAGGGCGGAGCAGTCGGCGGTTCCGGCGCAGGCGTTCAGCTCCAGAGCCCCGGCCAAAGCTGCGGCGTCGGCGGCCATCTGCAGCCTCTGCTTTTCATAGCGGAGCTGCCCGACATCGATGGCCAGCCCGGCCATTCCAAGAATCGCCGCGAGGCTTACCGCCGCCAGCACCACCGCCTGCCCGCTCTGCTCCTTCAGCAGGCGCATGGGCTCCTCCCGAAGATCATGGGCTGCCGCCGTCCGACTGGAGCGATGGCGTGACCTATGTCGCCCAGGGCGGCGACTCCCGCGGCGCGCTTCCCTCCCTTGCGGCGAGGGACGAAGACGGTGGCGACCGAGTCTTCGTAGGCGAGTTGAAACCGGGGATCCATGCGAAGCAACTGCGAAAGCGGCGTCTTCCGCGGAGCGATCACCAGGCCCGCCGCGGCAAGCTCCGGATCAAAGCGCCACTTCGGCTCTCCGTCCCAGGTCGCGTCAAAGCGATCGATGCGCTCGTCGCCGTCGAGTGCAGCCCGGCCATCGATGCTATCCGGCCTGCGCAGCGACCAGATCAGGAAGCCGCCCCAGTTGTAGGTGTTGTAAAGCGTTCCGCCATACCCGCCCTTCTTGACGAATTCAACCGCGCGCACCGGCATGGTTTGCGCCAGCAGCGTTTCCAGGTGGGTATTGTTCACATGGAGCGGAATCGTCCCGACCGCAACCAGCGCGGCGGCCGCCGCTCCCGCCAGCGGCGCCCCATACGCCGGGAGAGAGCGCCCGACGCGGGGTTGAGATGGAAGGTGAGCCGCCAGCGCCGTTCCGGCAACGATCGCCATGAACCATAAATCGCGCTGCGATCGAAAGGAGAGGATCGCCGCCAGCGCCAGGAGCGCGCATTCGAAGATGGAAAATCGGCGGCTCCGGGCAAGCGCTCCGGCCGCAGCCAAGGCGAGAAACAGAAGCAGAAAGTCGCTGGCGCTGCGGAAAGGCATCGCCTGCAGCTCGCTCACTTTGTCAAAGACATCGCGCTGGGAGGCCAGCCGGTACGCCGTCTCATAAATCCGGTAGCCGTAGGGATTGGCCAGGGTTGCGAGTGCGCATGCGGTCCCCGCGGCGAGCCATGCCGAGGTCCGAAGGCGCGGCGCCGGCTGATCCAACCATCGGGCGAGCGCAGGCTCGATCGCCGCCACGGCCAGCAGCAGCAATCCGTCGATGAACTGGATATGGAGGTTGGCCCAGAGGGCGAAGATCGGAGGCAACCAGAACAAGCGGATCCATCTGCCCGTGCGGCGGACGGTCATCAGCAGATCCATTTCCCAGACGAACAACAGCACCGTGAACAGCCAGGGCCGCGGAGTGTCCAGGCGGCACATTGCAACCATGACGGCGGCGGTAAGCAGAGCGGCCTTGGTGAAGTCGGACTGCAGACGGCCGATCAGGCCAAACACGGCGGCGGCGATCGCCATCACCATCCCGGCCGTATACGCCACCAGGCCTCCAAGGCCCAGCCATCGATAAAGGAAAAAAACTAAAAGCTCGAAGAGCCAGCTATACGCCTGCCATGGGTGGCCTGCGGCGAAGCTGGAAAAGGGATCGGTATGCGGAAAAGCATGATGCTCTAAAATCCACTGGCCGGTGCGCAGGTGCCACCAGATATCGGGGTCGGTGACGGAGAGCGCGCATCCGTGCAGGGCGATTACTGCGGGCGCCGCATACAGCAAAGCCGTTATCGCAACGCGGGCGCTAAGTTCGGCCCTTCGCGATATCCGTTCGCGCGGTGTTTGGTCTTCTCCGGGAAGCGTCATGGCATAGATATGCGGCGATGTATGTGTCTGCATTCCGTTGTCTGTGCAAATATCCTGGCGGCGGCAATCCATATCAAGCGCCGCTGTCTGGACTTAGTATCATCCGGCGCGGCGGAGATTGTCGTTGACTCCTAGGTGGCGGACACGAAAGATCCCGAAGTGTCGCACAATAAAACGCTTAGTTGGCTCTGCGGTAGCACCTAGGGGGCATTGAATTTCGCCCTCGTTGTGACAGGATGAATCCATGCAATCAAGCAACAGCGCAGCGCCCATGATCTTCCGCGTCGCGGTCCGTCTTTATCCGCGGCAGAAATGAAAGCTGTTCTTCGTGGACAAATGTTTGGGGCGAATACGGGCGAAGGATCTGGGGTAGTCGCTGGGCTGCCATACCGAGGAGGATGCAATGAGCCACACTTTGAAGTCCATGTTCGTGAATCTGCTGCGGGACGAATCCGGTCAGGATCTTATTGAGTACGCGCTGGTCGCGGCGATCATCGCGTTGGGCGCGGTCACCGCAATGACCAGTCTGGCCAACAGCATCGGCGCCGCATTCAATAACATAGGAACCAAGTTGACGACGGCCGCCAACTGACCTTCCGCCAATCCATTTCCAGGTCGAGCCTGCCGGCAAGGGGCCTGACTTCAAAGGTGGACGTGCGCCTGTAGGTCGGGCCTGGAGCAGAAATGTCGGAGTCGGCGTCGGATTTGTTGTGTCTTTTCGCGGCCGCATTCGTGGCCACGATCGGCGCGGTGCACGATGTGCGAAGCCGGCGCATACCCAACTCTCTGACGCTGCCGGGAATCGTCTTCGGCCTGCTGCTGCACCTTTTGCTAGGGGGATGGCGCCAGCTCGGCGCATCGGTATGGGCGGGCATCGTCTGCGGCCTGGTGTTTCTTGCGTTCTATCTGGCCGGAGGGATGGGCGGAGGCGACGTGAAGCTGATGGCCGCCGCCGGCTGCATCGCCGGCCTGCCCTCGGTGGCGAGCCTGCTGATCCTCACCGCCCTGGCCGGGGGGGTTCAGGCTGTCGGAGTCGCCGTCGCCAAGCGCAGCGTGAAGAGGACCTTTCTCAATCTTCGGTCCCTGGCCGTTCACCACGCATCGCAGGGAATCACGCCGCATCCGGAGCTTCATGCCGGGAATACGCGGACGCTTCGCATGCCGTACGGATTGGCCATCGCCGCGGGGAGCGTGTTGAACCTTTGCCTGGCTCTTGCGCAGAGGTGAAAACGTGAACGCAAGACGGCTATTGAAGTCGTTAGTCCTGGCCCTGCTGGTGTCCGGCCTTTTTACTTTCTGGCTGAGCAGGAGGGTGGCCAAGGCGAACCATGCCCCGGCGCCGACCAAGCGGCGGTATGTCGCCGCGTCCCGACTCCTGACGGCGGGAGAGACTCTGGACCGGGGCAGCCTGCAACTGGTCGATTGGGCGGGACCCGAGCCGCTGGCGGGCGGCTTCACCCGGTTTGAGCAGGTGACCGGCAGAGCGGTGCTCTATCCCCTGGCCAAGGGCGAGCCCATTCTCGATCGGCACCTCGCCGCGCCCGGCGCCGGCGCGGGACTCACGGCAAACATCCCCTCGGGGATGCGGGCCATCTCGGTGCGTTCCGACGAGGTAGTGGGAGTAGCCGGATTTCTTCTTCCCGGAACTCATGTCGATGTGCTGGTCACGTACCACTCGGACAAATCTCCCGCGCCGAAGACGGTGACCGTTCTACAGGACGTCGAGGTGCTCGCCGCGGGCCAGCAGACGCGCCCGGACCCGGAAGGGAAGCCGGTCAGCGTCAGCGTCGTCACGCTGCT
This sequence comes from Acidobacteriota bacterium, assembly GCA_021799945.1. Classification (GTDB taxonomy): domain Bacteria; phylum Acidobacteriota; class Terriglobia; order Terriglobales; family Acidobacteriaceae; genus PALSA-350. The sequence goes on along the minus strand of JAJYZK010000164.1, from coordinate 3,062 downwards.
GCTCAAGCCCGAAGACGCGGAGCGAGTCGTACTGGCGACGAGCCTGGGAGCAATCCACTTTGTGCTGCGAAATGGGACCGACCGCATGCAATCCGCCAGCAGCGCGGTCGGACTGGAGCAACTTACGGATGAGCCGGCGCCTTTGCCCCGCGGGCAAGGGGGCGCATCGCAACCGCCGGCGCTCAAAGGCAAGCCGTATCAGGTGGAAACGATTCTTGGCGATAAGCGGATTATCAGCAGCTTCTAGTGGGGAATGGATGCGGAGCGCCGGCGGCGAATGGCGGAAGGAATGCAGAACCGGAATGGCGCGGTGGGCCTCTCGCCTTCTCGCGCTCGCCGTCATCGCGGCAGGGCTCGCCTGCGGCTACGCGAGAGGGCAAAGCGGCGATCGGGCGCCGTCGTCCGCCGCCGCGGACGGTCCAATCGCGTCCATCCGGCTGCCGGATTTCTCCGGCGCCGACCCGCTGGACGGGCAACGCCGGCAAATTCATGTTCTGGTGGGCAGGCTCCTGTTCATCAACACCCTGACCCGCCTGCGGCGAGTCTATGTCAGCAATCCGGCGGCGATCGATTCCCTGACCTCGAGCCCCACGCAGGTGGTGATTACGGCGAAGGCCCCGGGGGTAAGCAGCGTGGTGTTGTGGGACGAGAACGGCCACTCGCAGACCTACGTCATCTCTTGCGATATCGACGTGGAGGATCTGCAACGGTCCTTGCAACAACTGCTTCCGGGCGACCCCATCGAGGCGGTGGCGCGGCAGGACCGCATCGTGCTGTCCGGGGCGGTGTCCAGCGGCGACGCATACGCCGCCGCCGCAAAGCTGGCCGCGCTCTATTCCAAGAACACCATCAACGCTCTGGTGGTGCGGGAGCCGCGCCGGAGGCAGGTGAAATTGAAGGTGCAGATCGTCGAAATCGACCGCTCGAAACTGGAGCAGTTCGGCGTCAGCTTTTTGAGCCAGGGCAACAACACCAGCCTTACCGGCACCGGGCAATTCTCCTCGGTCACCACGTCCTCGGCCAGCACCACCACATCCACAGCCAGTCCGCCTCTGCTGACGGTGAGCAATCCGCTCAACCTTCTCTTCTACAACTCCAAGACGAATATGGGCATGACGATTCAAGACCTGGAAAACCTGCAGATTCTACAGATCCTGGCCGAACCCACCATCACCGCGCTCAGCGGGCAGAGCGCCTCCTTTCTCTCGGGCGGCGAGTTTCCGTTTCCGGTGATTCAGGGATCGTCCGGCGGCTTGACCTCCATCACCATTCAATTTCGGCCGTATGGCGTGAAGCTGGACTTTATGCCGGTGGTGCGGATGGACGGCGCGATCGAGTTGCAGGTTTCCCCGGAGGTGAGCGCGCTGGACTACACCAACGCCGTCAGCATCTCGGGATACACGATTCCAGCCATTTCTACGCGCCGGGCGAAAACCGAGGTGGAATTGCGAAACGGGCAAAGCTTCGCTATCTCCGGACTGCTCGATCGCCGAACGACCGATATGTTGCAGAAGATGCCCGGCATCGGCGATATCCCGATCCTCGGCGCGCTCTTCCGATCGAAGAGCATCGATCACTCCTTGGTGGAGCTGGTGGTCATCGTGACCCCGACCATCGTGGACCCGCTCACGGACACTACGCCGCCCGCGTTGCCGAAGCTGCCTGTCCCGCTTCTCAGCGATCCGAAGTTCGACAAAACCTGGAACAAACAAATGGGAGCCCCGGGCAAGCCATGAAGCGGATGACGTCAAACCAGGAAGCGATGCAGGTGGCTTTGCTGACCGTGCACGTCGAAGCGGAGACGGCGGAGCAAATAGGGCGCGTCTCCATGGATATGCCGTGGGCGTCGGCGCCGGTGAATTTCGACAATTACTTCGACGCGGAGCGGCGGCCGCACCTTACGCAGCAGGCCATCAGCTCCGACGCCTGCATCGCGCTCGTCGATTTCGACGGCAATCCCGCGCTCGCGGCCAGGACGACGGAGTTCCTGACTCAAAGCTTTTTCCGGAAGATTGCGGTGGTCGGCCTTTCCTCCGACGCCGCTCCCGATCTTCTGCTGCGCGCGATGCGGGCCGGGTGCAACGAATTTCTGTACAAACCCTTCGACGCCTCGCAGTTCAGAGACCTTCTGACTCGCCTGGAGCAGCGCTGGTCCGCGCTCGATGCGCAGCCACAAAATTCGGGGAAAATTCTCGCCTTCTTCGGGTCCAAGGGCGGCGTGGGCGCGACCACGCTCGCGGTGCATCTGGCGGTCTACCTGGTCAAGGTCTCCGGCAAGAAGGTGCTTCTGGTCGACAATCGGAGCCAGTTAGGCCACGTGTGTCTGTACCTTGGCTTGGATGGAAATCGCCATCATTTCCATGAACTGGTCCGCAACGTCAATCGCCTGGACCACGATTTGCTGCGCGGATTTATCGCCAAGCACCCCAGCGGTCTGGACGTTCTCGCCTCTCCGGACGTTCACGGCTCGAATCAGATTTCCGATGGAGACGCGGTGGAGCGGACTCTCAGCTTCCTCAGCGCAAGCTACGACTTCGTGGTTCTGGATTGCCAGGCGTCGTTCGAAGAGCCGCAACTGGCGGCCTTGGATATCGCGAGCCATGTCTATCTGGTCTCCACTCCGGAGATCGGCGCCATCCGCGACCTTTCGCGCTATGTGGACGGCCTCATCCAGAATGAACAGGCGGCGGACAAGCTCCAGGTCGTCATCAATCGCTACTCCACGGGCCAGATGGTCAGCATCGAGCAGATTGAGAAGGCGATCCGGCTTCCCGTAGCCGTGAAAATCGCCAACAGCTATGCCGAGATTCTCCGCTCCATCAATACGGGAGAACCGGCGCCGCCGGATGGCAAGTCGCCATTTTCCTCGCAGATGACCAAGTGGGCCTCCACCCTCGCGGGCGTTACCGCGGCGGCTGCCGGGGCGAAGAAGAGGTTTTCGTTATGGAATTAGGCTCGGAGCGCGCGGGAAGAGAAGGAGTGCGGCATGGCTGATTTGAGCGTAAGCGTTGGCGCCCGGACGGTCCCTCCGATCGTGAGGGCGGCGAGACCCGTGGCGGTGC